>WJKD01000155.1 GCA_014729315.1 Promethearchaeota archaeon
AGAGCATTAGAGACAGCAGAGAAAATCAATGAACATCTCAACGTATCAAAAATTCAGCAATTAGATCTCTTGGCTGAAGTTAATTTTGATAATAACATAATAAGCAAAAAAGAATATAAATCTCTGGAAGATAGCCGACCATTGATTTTAGAACGTTGGTTTAATAGTACAACTAATTCTGAGAGCTTTGAAGACTCGATTTTACGCGTAAAGAAAATCGAAGAATTTCTCCATAATCGAGATGAATCAACAATCATATTAATTAGCCATGGTTGGTTCCTACGTCTATTGGAGCTCTATTTCGTTCAAGATAAACGAGATAGCATAACTCTTCCGGAACTGCTGACTGTAAAGCCAATATCCTTGGGAGAGTTTGTTAAAGCAACAATCGATCCTGTAAATTCAAACCAATTAGATAGTTGCGCTGGTTCGAACTTGCATATTAAGCAGAAACGATTTGAGTTTGAATGCTAGCAATCTGGATTATTTTTCTTGCCTTAAGAACAGAAAACGAATTGACTAACAAAGAATTATAATTTATCTATGTGATTCTCGAAGCTTATGCATTCGAATTACTGCTTCCCTATTGTAGAGTAATTCCTGCCGAGTTCCTCACTTATCCTCTCAGAAAGCACGCCTGGAGCGGATTTGTCAATAATTACGAATATTCTTAATTTTGTTATTGACATTTTATGATTTATTTCTTAAATTTTTTGGAACACATACCTTACGAGCACGCATTTTTTAATTCATATTGAGCCGATGATGGATTTGGATGCCGATACAATTATAGAGCTCAGTACCGAGAAAATTAGTATCGTGATCTAAACGATCTCTTGATATCTATTTCGTAATTTATAAAAACAGGTTTCTCAATGTCTGAAGTTGCTCACTTCGACCTCCTGAAGGCAAGCGTAGAACAATGGAATAAATGGCGTATAGAGCATCCTGACCGACAGCCCTCCTTGCGCAAGGTGAATCTCGCCGATAGAAACCTCCGTAGAGTGAATCTAAAGGGAGCAGACTTGATGGGCGCTGATCTTTCTCATGCTGATCTAAGTGGCGCTGATCTTAGCAATGTTAGTTTCAACGACTCCAACTTATCAGGAGCGAATCTTGAGCACACGAAACTCAATGCAACTCTTTTCATTGAGGCAATCCTTGACGACACAAGCATGGACAATGCGGAATTAAATGGTACAGACTTTACCCGTGCAAATCTGAGGAGAGCTAGTCTAAGAGGTGCACGTCTTTATCACGCTGTATTTGCCGATGCTGATTTGAGCTCCGCCAAAGGGCTTACCCAGTGTATACACGATGCTCCATCGAGCATCGATAGTTTAACACTATCACGTTCAGGTAATCTTCCAGATGCTTTTCTACGTGGTTGTGGTCTGCCTGACTGGCTAATTGAAGCTTATGCGCTTATGCAGCCTCATCTATCTAATGAAGAAGTGGTCGACATTGCCTATCGATTATGTAACAAACGTATTAATCAGGTCATGCAATTGAGCCCAGTGTTCATCTCTTATAGCCAGGCTGATGCCTTATTTGTTGACCTGATTGCCGCAGAACTAGACAAAAGAGGTATCCGGTACTGGAGAGATATACATCACGCTCCTGCGGGTCGTCTAGAAAGAATTATTGATCATGCAATTCGTCTTAATCCGATGGTACTTGTAATCCTCTCCCGGAACTCTGTTAATAGTGATTGGGTAGAGCATGAAGTTCGACAAGCAAGAAAATTAGAAAAGGAACTGCAAAGAGACGTAATTTGTCCCATTGCATTGGATGACAGTTGGAAACACTCCAAATGGCCGGCACGCCTGCGCGAGCAGATAGAAGAATATAATATTCTCGATTTCTCAAACTGGTCTGATTCAGTTGAATTCATTCGCATGTTTGAGCGCCTTCTTCACGGGATGGCTATTTACTATGAACCAGCAGATGTTGAGATAAATAATTCTAAAGCCGTATGATGGGGGACTATCACGCACCGTTCTTTAGGGATTGAGAGCTGGTAACTGCTCTCGGCTGCCAGACTGATAAAAAATACTAAAAATTATAATTCAATGGAATTAAAAAAACTTACAAGACATCAAGTAATTCGCAAGGTAAAAAAAAGAATCAGAGAATTCGGATCTCCAGCAGGATTGAATTTATCAAAGTATGATCTTTCTAATGTAGATTTATCAAATATGAATACTGATGAGTTGAATTTAAGGGGTGTGATATTTGGAACAGACTGGTATACTCCACATAAATTAAAGGCTTGCCTCAAAGGGGCAAGATTTGAAAAAACAGATCTTCAAGAAGCAAATTTTATTCATGTTGATTTGTCAGGGATCAGTTTTTTTGCATCAAATCTTGAATATGCAAAATTAGGAGTAGCAAATTGTACAAACACCTCCTTCAAACGTGCAAATTTAAAAGGTGTAAATTTCTATGGAACTCGACTTGATAACACAGATTTTACAGAATGTATCTTGGAAGATTCAGACTTCCATTCTGCTTATATAGGAAATGTAAATTTTTCCCACGTCAAGATAGGAAAAGAATTAGTATTCGAAAATGAATCAAAATACTATAAATATTTAGAAAAACATAATGTTGAAAAAAGAGATTCCCATAGAATTTTATTTTCTCGATTAAACGTAGCTCGAAGAACATATATCATTCTTAAAAATATATTTCTTAGTAACGGACAATACGAGGAAGCAAGTTGGGCATATTTTAAGGAAAAAATGGTTGAAAGAAAAACATTTTCCATTATTAATGCTCATAAATATTATGCAAAACATCTTTTAAAATATAATGTAACTGAAGATTCTTTAAATAAACTACATTCAATAGAAATTCCAAATGAAATCATAAAAAAATTGAAATCCATTTTAAATAAAAAACCAAAAAAAGAAAAAGAATTTTTGCAGGACATTGAAAAAGCGATTGGACAAAAAGAAGCAAAGAAATATGGATTCGATATCCTATTTTATCTAAAATACCCAAGAAAAGGGTATAAAATATTTTCAATTAAATGGCAATTATTCTTTATACAATATTTTGTAAAATGGATTTTCTCACTTTTTGCAGAACTATCATGCGGATATGGTGAAAAACCATTAAGAAGCATATTTGTTGCTTTCTTTACAATTATTTTGTTTACAGTTTTATACATCATAAGTGGTGGGATTGCTTCAACTCAATCAGTGATGACTTATTTAGATTATTTCAATTATAGCCTCGGAGCATTTACAACAATTGGATTTAGCAATTTTCAAGCAAATACTCCATTAGCACAAACTTTAACGAGTTTGAAGCTTTAGCAGGAATTTCAATTTTAGCGCTATTGATGTTTTCATTAGGAAAGCGTATAAGCCGATAATTTTATAGTATTTCACCTAATCAGCTAAGACCGGGTTTTCTCCTGCCCTCCCTACGCCACCGAACGTGCGGGTTCGCACAGGGCGGTTCATCACATTCATCCGCCTTGAAGATTGGCGGATAAAAAGCAATCCAGAGTTCACGGATAGAAACAAAACCCTGTTCTTTCAAATAAGTCCCGCTTGGCGGGATCAGACCGCTTTGACTTCCATAAGTCCTGGCAAGCTGCCAATACCCTTTGCTGCTTATTCCAACCATGATCGCCTGTTTCTCCACTGCAACAAGACTAATCAGATTCCGAATTCGAGTCCGGCAGCGGCGCCACTGTTTTAAGTAGCATCCCGCCGAGCGGGAGACACGACGACGTATCCATTCATCTATTATGGGCAGCGGGCGGTAATACTTTGATAATGCTGAAGAATAACTATTACGTTCTGTATTTGTTGTTTGCAAATGCTGTGATGCACCGATAAGGGTCTTTCACCCCACTAGTTCATGAACGTGGTGGGCGTACACCTGTTGCTCCACTTGATTGGCGGGCTACTGATGAAATGCAGAATTTTGCGCCGATATTTAGGTTATCATTTAATGTTCACGTTCTGTGCGCGCAATCCCGCCAACAAGTGAGCATGTCGTTAACGCTGTATGATAAAAATATAAGATAATAAGTTGCAAAAACCCAATATTCTATATTATCTAAGCAAAACAATTTCGATATTTAGCAAAGTCTTTTCTGTTTTATCATAAGTCTTCTTTTTGTATTCGCAAAGGAAACCCGATAATTTCGGTAGGGATGGATGAAATCATGCAATTTGAGGATACAATCAGGAACTCATGGATTTGACATTTACTAAAAAGGTGAAATTACTGGTGAATTTCTAGAAAATAGCGAAGAGCTTTATTCAGCATTTACCAGACTCCATTCACCCGCTCTACAACCATTAGAATCGGAATTGATAAGCCATTGTTTTGCATTTAATTTATCTATATTTCAGGACGTGAAGTAGAATTACTCGCTAATGAATTAAACCAGCCGGCAACCTCAATATAATATTCGAAGGAACGATAAAAAGTTCAGTCATGTATCTACTGAGGGTTGACGTCGACAAGAAATCTGCTTTTAAAAAATGATGCTGTTTAAGTAATTGTCATTTATAGGATTTCTTTTATCAGCCTATTTTTTACTTGCGTTTTAATCATAATTTATTAAATTATCCATCACACACCTTGAGAGACATGCTTTTCTTCAATTC
>WJKD01000156.1 GCA_014729315.1 Promethearchaeota archaeon
GTTGAGCCCAAAAAAGAAGCACATTATGGCAGATTGTGTGCTTCACTCTCACAGATGCAGCATGGCATAAAAACTTGATGCTCAATGACAGATAAAATCAGGTTGAACGATGCCGCGACTCTATGGGTATTTTATCGCTTCGCTTCCTGATAAAAAATGTTCTTATTTGCTTAATTTTTAGATTTAATTCTCCCATCTTGCTCAAAATAGCTAAACTGTGCGGCATTGTCTTTGTTATTTATTATTTATCGGTTAAACAACATATACGTCTCCTGATCCCCTGGCTGTTGCTTTTTGATAATTGTCATCCCCCAAAAGCCAGTCAATTTTATTATGCTCCGCTAAGGGGGATGCCCACACCGGCGTTCCAATACTTTCACCAGAACCATCACGCCAATTTCGCATTGCGGGCAGCGCCAATGATTATTATCGAACAGATCCTGTAACAATTGCTCAATCTTTTCACGTCGTGCCGCCTCCGATATCACCTCAATGATCACATCGAGCAATTCCCGACAGCGACACAACTTTTCTTTACGATAGCGATTGGCAAGCAGTCCGTAATAGCGAATCCGATAGAAATTATCCGGCAGAATGTGCAGCAAAAAACGTCGGATAAATTCAATGACAGGCAGCGTCATGAGCTTTGTTTGGTTATTGTCACGGTAATCTTTCCAGCGAAATGTGACCATCTCCTCAGCGTACGTTTTGATCCGCCCATTGCTGATTGCGACCCGGTGTGTATAGTGCCCCAAATACCGGATCACCTGCGCCGGTCCACCAAACGGACGTTTGCAATAGGTTACCCATTTCTTCGCATAGAGTTGATTGATCATCTGCTGAAAAGCACGCCTGCCCCGCAAATGGCTGATACGACCCACCCATTTAAATGTCCCGTTTCGGTTTTCTCGCTTAAAATAGTATAGAAATTTCTTCTTGAATAAATCCGAGATCACATTCACATGGATGAAGAAATCACGCCTCGATGTCGCTTTTTTCGGCAATACCCAGCGTAATCCATCATTGGATATGCCGCCGCCGGTCACAATACAATGCAGATGCGGGTGATCGATCAGCGTTTGCCCCCATGTGTGAAGCACAGCAATAATTCCAACCTGACCGCCCAGATGACGATCATCCCGACATAAAACTAATAACGTTTCCGAAGCCGCCTGAAACAGCAGACGATACATCTCCCGTTGATTGACCAAAGCAACCGGACGCAATTCTTGGGGGAGCGTGAACACTACATGAAAATAGGAAATCGGCAATAACTCTTGTTCCCGGGCATCAACCCATCTTTTCCGGGCAAATCCCTGGCAGCTCGGACAATGACGATTTCGACATGAGTTGTATTGGATCCGTTCATAGCCACAATGATCGCATCGATCTACATGACCACCCAATGTCGACGTGCGGCACGATTCGATCGCACGCATTGCTTTGCGTTGAAATCCTGGCACACGATACTGTGTGCGATATTCATCACCGACATCTTGTAATATCGTGCCCAGCGTTACAGCGCCGCTCATTTTAGCCCCGGCAATAGCTGGTCCAACGGATTTACGATTTGGGCTGTCCCTGCTTTTTGAAGATGCAAATAAATTAGCGTCGATCTAATCGATTTGTGTCCCAAAAGCTCTTTGATCGTAAACAGATTAACGCCTTGTTCAAGCAAATGAGTTGCAAAACTGTGGCGTAAGGTATGGACCGATGCTTCTTTGCGAATTCCTGCATCCTGCCGTGCCCGTTGAAACGCTTTCTGGATCGTTGTTTCACTGAGGGGCTTGGTTTCTTTCTGCCCCGGAAACAACCACGGATCAGGTCTTTCCCGCAGCCAGTAAAGCCGTAGCTCTTTTAACAACACCGTGGACAATAACGTATACCGGTCTCTGTTACCTTTGCCCTGACGAACGCGGATCGTCATTCGCTGGCTATCAATATCTGTAATCCGCAGATGGATACCCTCGTTCAAACGAAGTCCGCCGGAATAGAGCGTCATTAATACCAGCCGATGTTTATTATTACCAGTACGGTTCAGTATGGCATGAATTTCATTCGCTGACAACACAAGCGGTAATTTCTGATCACGCTTCGGACCTTTTAACTCTCTCAGTTCAATCGGCATTTTCAACGTGTGCCGATATAAATATTTAATCGCACTAAATGCCTGATGCAGGCTTGATCGACTGTAATGTTTGTCTGTTTTTACATGGTGAAGATAGAACCGGATGTCATCTAACGTTACCTGATCCAGCGGCTTGTGTAGATACGACTGAAATCGTCTCACATGGAAAAGATAAGCCTCCACAGTTCGGGGACTATAATTTTGGATCTCCATGTCTTGTTGCATTTTGCGAATTAACTCGTCCATATTGCTACTCCTTTCTGTTAAGGGTTATGCCTTAACGTAACAATATGGCAAACCTAATGCAACACCAAAGTATCTCTTGAATTATCAAAGAACTAGAATTGCTACCGCATAGCGGTTTCGTTCAACCTAAAACTTACTATAGGTTCTGTAGGTATTCCAACATCACTCGATGATATTTTGGCTTCAATGAGTGGTCTTGGCGGGTTGAAATCATTTCTTGATATATTTTCATATTTCTCAAAAAATCTAAGGGAAACGGTATCTTATTTCGCTAGCATTTTCGGTAGAATCCTTGCAAAAAGTTGGGTTCTAATAGGTATTCCTGCTTTTATTCTTAGCATAGTTACGAGCAAAGCTGGCTATGAATATTGGCCAAATTGGTTTAATAAAATCGGAATACAAAGCCAATTTCATTTCGTCGTCGCTCTTGCCTCCTCCTATGGTGTTGCATATGTCATTGGAAGGATGATCGGATCACCACAACGTGCTTTTAACAAAGCGCGAATGCTCTATGAGAGTGTAGTAGCAGAGAAAGGCTATTGGTTTGATAATAGAAATATGGCTCAACATTATATCCAAGAAAAAGAGTTACTTGAGAAGGCAAAACAAATATATGATCGCCTTTCCTCAGGCCTTGAAAAAGCAAATAACGATATGAGTTTTCAGCGCATGATGACATTGCATTATCAGCAAGCATTACTCTTATCCACTTTAATGGATTATATCAAAGCTGAACAGGCGCTTAAGCAATGTCGCAAATATAAATCGATGCTTGTAGGTTCTAAAATTTGGGAGTCTCAAGAAGAACTAGTATTTGAAAGTCAATTATTATTCCTCGATGGAGAGCTCGCTTATGTGCAAGGAAACAAGGAAAAAGCGAGAGACAATTTCAACAAATCAAAGAAAATCGATATCGAACTTCACGATGAAGATGGTATCGTCAAGAATGAAGAACGACTAAATCTTATTGGGAGCGCATAATCGGATAAGCGGGGGTTTTACTCCCCCGCTCTCCACACCACCGAACGTGCGGGTCCGCATTCGGCGGTTCATCAGATTCATTACCCATTGGGATAATGAAAA
>WJKD01000157.1 GCA_014729315.1 Promethearchaeota archaeon
TCCAAAGTTAAGGAAGCGATTCAAACCCACGAATCGTTTAAATTAGAATATAGAATAATTAAAAAAAACGGAGATGTGAGATGGTTCCACGAGTCTGGTAAACCCATCATATCTGAAGAAGGGGACATTAATTCGATAGATGGAGTGATTCTTGACATCACTGAAAGGAAAGAAATAGAAAAGCAATTAAAACAATCAGAACAAAAATATCGACGAGTAATTGATTCTATGGGCGATGCTATAAATGTGCTGGATACCGACCTAAGATACATACTAGTTAATAAAGCGCTTAAAAAATGGGTCCAAAAACTTGGTTTTACCTCAGATTTGATAGGAAACAGAATGCCTGACATATTTCCGTTTATATCGCAAAAAACAATAAAGGAATACCGTGAAGTAATCAAAACCGGGAAACCGTTAATAACTACGGAAAGCACTGAAGTCAACAATCGTATTATACACACTGAAACTAGGAAAATTCCAATTAAAATAGACAATAGGGTTGACCAAATTCTCGCAATAGTTAGGGACATTACCAAGAGAAAGAAAGCAGAACAAAATCTTAAAAGATCAGAAGAAAAATATAAAGCGCTTAGCGAAGAATTAGAAATAATTTTTGATAACATTCCAGATTTAATTTTCTATAAGGACACTAAAGGTAATTTCTTAAGAGTTAATAAGTATTACGCAGAAAAATTAGGATATACAAAAGAAAAGCTAGAAGGAAAAAGCGTATTTAATTTTTATCCTCACGAGATTGCAAATCAATATTGGGAGAATGACTTGGAAGTAATTGAATCTGGCAAGCCTAAATTAAATTTTGAAGAGGAATGGATTACCTCGAAAGGAAAGAGATGGTTATTAACAAGTTTAATTCCAATAAAAAACGATGAAAATAACGTTATAGGAATTATCGGGATTGGAAAGGACATAACTGGACGAAAACTGACAGAAATCAAATTAAAAGAATCAGAAGAAAAATTTAGAACTCTCGTAGAAGAGGCTCCCGATGTAATATTCACGGTCGATAAAAATTATAAAATCCTATTTATTAACGATCCTCCCGCGGGATTAAGCAGAGAAGAAGTAATAGGAACTAATACTTTAGATTATACTCACCCAGAATACATAGATGTCGCAAAAGAATCGATTGACAAGGTTTTCGCAACGGGCAAACCGAGTTCTTTTCAGATTAAAGCTCGAGGTCCTAACGACACAGTGTCGTGGTATTCGACACGGCTCCGAGCAATTAAGCGTGGAAATAAAGTAAAATCTGTGCTTCTTATAACAAGAGACATTACAGACCAAAAATCTGTAGAAAACAATCTAATTGAAATTAATAGATTAAAGTCGGAATTGCTAAGAAGAACCTCTCACGAGTTAAAAACTCCCTTGGTCTCAATAAAAGGATTTACATCTTTATTATTAGAGCTTCATAGAGATAAGTTGGATGTAGGTATGGTCTCAACTCTAAAAGAGATCGAACAAGGGTGTTTTAGGTTGGAAAATCTAATAAACGATATTTTGAAGACTTCTGAATTAGACTCTGGTAAAACAGTTATTAAAAAGAGTTGGGACGATTTAGCGTTCTTAATTAGGTACTCAATAAGCGAGCTACAGGGATTTATTGCGTTAAGAAAGCATAAAATCTCATTGAATGTTTCTGAGACGCTTGTTACCAATTTTGAAAAAGAACAAGTACATTTAGTATTAAGCAACCTTTTAACCAACGCAATTAAGTATACCCCTCCAGGCGGAAAGATTAAAATCTCCGCAGAAGATAATAATGAGCGTACTTTGGTCAAAATAAAAGATAACGGAATAGGATTAACAGAGAAGGAAAAAGCACTCATTTTTAAACAATTCGGAAAAATTGAACGATACGGTCAAGGATTAAATGTTATTAGCGAGGGAACAGGTTTAGGGTTATATATTTCAAAGAAAATTATTGAATTACACGGGGGAAAGATTTGGGCCGAATCAGAAGGGAGAAATAAGGGTACTATCTTCTTTTTTACATTACCTAAAAAATAGAGGCTATAAAACTCTTATTAAATTATTTAAAAAGATTGGTTGACAAAACTGCTTATCCTTTTAATTGCCTTTGTAATATTTTCAATTCTAGTAGGATAAGAAAATCTTACAAATCCTTCTCCATTTGAGCCAAAAGCGATCCCAGGACAAGTAGCGACGTGTGCGTTTTCAAGCAATTTCATTGAAAATTCCAAGCTCGCAATATTCAACGACTTGATATTAACAAACACGTAGAACGCTCCCTTAGGAATTAAACAGCTAATTCCTTTTATATTTCGAATCTCTCTAACTATGTAATCTCTCCTTTTTTTATATATTCTCAGCATTTCAGAGGTTTCCTCTTCACAGTTGAGCGCGTAAAGAGCGGCCATCTGGGAGATTGACGGTGCACATATAAAATAATTTTGTTGAATGGGAATTATTTTTTCCATTAAATTTGAAGGAGTAATAATGTAACCTAAACGCCAGCCCGTCATTGCCCAATATTTCGAAAACCCGTCTAAAACAATTAATTTGTGATGAATTCTTTCAAATTGCTTTTCGCTCAACGAGGGAGCCATCTTTCCATCATAAGTTAATTCCGCATATATCTCGTCAGAAATGACCCAAAAATTATATTTTTCTATTAAATTAGCTATTTGTTCCAAAGTTTCGTGGGGTATTATCTGCCCTGTTGGGTTCGAAGGGCTATTAAGTATTAATACCTTTGTTTTTGGTGAGATTTTTTCTTTTAGACTCTTAATATTGAAATTAAATTCTTCGTTCTCGTAAATTGGAACGCCTACTGGAGAACCTCCAAAAAACGAGATAAAATTTTGATAACAAGGGTATCCCGGATTAGAGATGATTACCTCATCTCCAGGATTAAGGAGAGCGGAAAGCAACATAAAAAAAGCGGGACTTGTACCGCAAGTGATCATTATATTGTTTTGTGGATTGAAATGGGTATTGCGAGTCCTAAATTTATAATCGGACAATGCTTGTCTTAATTCTAAGATGCCCAACGAATGAGTATAATGGGTCTTTCCTTTTTTGATCTCCTCGACGCAACCGTTAATTATACTTTTTGGAGTATCAAAGTCGGGTTCTCCGATTTCCATGTGAACCACATCAATTCCTCTCTGTTCCATTTCAATCGCTTTTGCTAAAATCTCCATTACCATGAAAGGTTGGATTGTGTCTATTCTTTTTGAGAACATTTTTACTTATTATTATTAATTTCAGGTGTTTTTTATTCTATACCTTAGCTTTTTTTCTTAAAAAATATATGGGTAGATCTAAATCAAAATCTAATAAAAATTCTTATTATAATTTTAATTATATATAGTGTATGCTCTTTAGATGGAAGCTAAATAAATCTGATTTTTTACTCCGCACACCTCCTTTTAATGTACTTGAAAAGAATTACACTAATCCGGAAAAGCTAAATAAATTCTCGGCGTTTGTGCTTGATCTCCCCGATTGGGTAAATATTATCGGAACTAA
>WJKD01000020.1 GCA_014729315.1 Promethearchaeota archaeon
GTGTAAAGTATAATTTAGGTACTTCATAATAAGAACCTAATTCTTTAAAAAACCAATGATATAATGCCAAATATATACAAATTAACCATATCAAAACAAGATTTGTGCATAAGAAATCTTCCATATTTCTAATCAATCTATCGATGAAAATAAAATAATAATTCATTAATATCAGGAATATTAAACACAATAGAATAGTTGTGATAATATTATGTTGTCTAAAAAAATTAATAACTTTCATATCAAATCAATTTTAAAATATTCTTTACTTTTTATTATTTTTACATCCCCAGCTACAATCTCTTTTTTATTTACTTATTTTAGATTGCCATTTGATTTATATCCTTATTGGTGTAAAGAAGGATTCGAATATTTTAGTGAATTATTTTATATCCCATTAAAATTATTGTGGTATTGTATACTCTCTTACGGAATTTTAATTGCAATATTTAAACTTCATGGAACAGAAAAATTATATAAATTAAATTATGAATCATTTAAACTAATATATGAGCCTATAGTAATTACAGATACTCTAAAATATAATAAAAAAAATAAGGAACTTATATTTAATTTTATTAATACAGGAAAATATTTTGCAAGACTAATATCGCTTCATATTGATTATAAAGAGCCCAATAATGTGAATAGAATGTCAACATATTATCGAAATTTATCATTGAGTGTAATGCCACATAAACCCCAAGCATTCAAAATTAAATTTAAACATGATAAACCACAAATTATAGAAAGTTGGTTTGAAAATGATAAATCGACAAATTTAATTGTAACAATAGAATACTTCGGTTCAAATAATATTTATTATCAGCTAAATGAAATATGGCGTACAAATAGAGAGACTAACCTTTTTGATTTAATCGATTTTAATGTAACAGAAAAATAATTTTAATTTTTCTATTAAAATTTTCTTCTTAGCCAAAATCGGCTAAAAAGAAAATCTTAATTAAATGTGATTCAACTCAACAAAAACAATTGTGTTTCTTTTCTTTATTGTGCCCCTGAATAGCACTACGAACGAGCACAAAAAAGAAAAGAAGTTTGTTTATATAAAAGAACATTAATGACCAAAAACATCGTTTTCAAAAACACAAAACCATGTTTTTGTTTTATTGTTATATGGAAATATTCTAATAGAAACTATATATGATAAAATTAAATAAGCTTGAAAAAAATCTAACTAAAAATATATCAAACAAAAATATAAAATCGGTCAATGACTTTTGTAATCTCTTTTATAATACTGAGATATTGGGTAGACCATTTAAAAAAGAGTATAAAGAATTTACAAATATAATTATTTATAATAACAGAGATTACGCTTACAAAACAGCAAAAACATTCAGATTTTTAATACAAACATACGTCAATGATAACTATATAAAATTGAAAAAAGATTTATCTCTACATAAACTAAAGCCATTTTGGGACTATGATACTCAAGTATATTATGAAAATATGATAATATTTCATGAACTTAATGACTCATGCGAGAACTATTCACAACAAAAATTTAGTATAAACAAACCAATAAGATTAAAAATATTGGCATTATTTGGTAGATTGCCTGAAAAAAGTGATTTCAATATAACTATACTTAAAAAGATAAAATTACATATAGAAAAAAATCATAAGTTTTACCAAGCATTTTTAGCATTAATAATGATTTTACTGATGGTATTATTTTGGATATTTGATTTTGCAAGTTTTAAAACTTGGATTAAATCAAAATTTTAATATGATTGTCAGAATACCAAGTAATATAACAACAAATAAAAACAATGTAGATTTTTCCATAGTATCTTTATTGTTTTTACAAAATGCAATTCCAAAAAAAAATGATAACATCGTCAAAATGATACAAAAAATTTTTTGTAATATATCCATATTATTTAAGCAAGGTCAAAATCACCTAACATTCGGCTCAACCGGAAAAAACCGGCGAGCATCATTTTCAGATTTTTTGTTAATTAATGTTCATCTTGCTTTTCACGTTCCGACGTACCGGTTTTTCCGGTTAGCCGGTCGTTTAGTCCCAGAGAGAAATATATATGAGAGGTTTAAAACCGCCTTTTAAATTTGATTTTCAAAAGTTATTGAAGTCTGCACATGCCAGATTGAATAGTCAGGTAGGCTCTGTTTCGATTAACCTACCTTTTCTATCTTTTTCATTGAATCCAGATGATCTCGAACGGAAAGTCGCACGTGAGATTGTAATCAGAATGTCTGATAGACGTGTCCTGAATGCTTTTGAGTGTTGTGACAGTTGTATTGATCAAGCACTTACTTCCCTGCAAGAAATACGAACTTTACTGGTAGACAAGCAAGTTGAGTTGTCTAAATTCCCAGATAGTTCACTCTATTTAATCATAGAGTTGCAGGTTGAAGCAATTCGACAGTTTCTGACTTTCGAGCAGAGACTTAAAAATGTTCATGATTTCAACCAAGCAACACCTCATCCAAAGACTAAAGTCACGAGACCAAGTTCAGTAAAAGAACAATATTTTGCAGCGTTAGAGATGCTGAGAGCGCATCTTCATCGTTGTCTATTTCAAGTTGCCAAAATCGCAGATATTGAAATTCCAAAAATATCCCAACATATGCGGTACGATGAGTTATGGCAACTGGAGGCTTATGAACAAATACAAACTTAGAAATTGAAAGAAGTATTGTGATATGTATATAACTATTTCAATATTATTTGTAGTAACTTGTCTATTATTTCTTTCGCTCAAATATTTTGATAGAATAAACCAAAAGTATGAAAGACCAATATCTTTCTTGCTTACAATTGTTGCCACTTTCATAGGTGTTTTTGTTGCAATAGCTTTTAGTAATTATAATGAACGCAAAATCGATCTTATAAAAACGATGAACTTACTGGAAATATCTGGTTATGAATTAGGGCAAATCAAAATGGAGTGTGATATGTCCCAATCTATTTTAGATGCTGATTCAACAATAGACATAGACTCTTTCATTCATTCAAATCCAATATCTCATCCAGAAATATTTTCAACTCTGATGAACAATGATCTGTTTATAAGAAATGTTTCTTTACCAACGTTTAAAGCATTATCAAGGTATCCAACCGGTCAACCCATGCCTTAATTGACCGGCGTGTTCTTTGACATATTCCGTAATTATTCAGCAGGAGTCCAGTGTGGTGGCAACAGGAGATTCAGCTTTTTAAAGGGGTGATCTTTAATGCGAACGAGCACA
>WJKD01000158.1 GCA_014729315.1 Promethearchaeota archaeon
CAGTTGTAGAAGAGTTTAAAAACAGAATACCGCAAGCGAAAAAGATTCTTTTACATTTCGCAAAGAGGATAAAAAGTGGACGAGTTTCCAAAGAAGAATTAACGATTCGTCAAAGGATCCAACGCAGACCTTCTGAATACAAAGTGAACGCTTATCAAGCTATTGCAGCAAAGCAACTCGAGCGATCGGGAGTAATAGTCTCTCCTGGAATGAGCGTTCGTTACATAATCCTCAACGCAGATGCCGATCCTAACTTTCCCGAAAAAAAGGTCGTTCTAACAGATCTTTACGACCGAAGATTTCATCAATACGACAAACAAAAATACCTTGAATTACTAAAAAGGGCTTTTGAAAATGTTTTCCCGTTCGATATTCCAGATCTCGACGACTTAATTGACGCTGACATCGATTGCAGATCGTTCCAAAAGGATTTATCTACATTTGTGGAATAGTCCGTCTATTTTTCAATTTCAATACATCTTTGACAATTTTATATACTTTCATCATCTCTCAAATCAATCGACATTAATTCATATATATCAGCATATCACGACGCGCAAAATTTATAGAAAACCGTTAGTCTCTGAATGTTTATTTTTTAAGATCTTCTATCGCGTAACATGTCAAAATCAATTTCATATTACGATTGGTCATTGGGCTTTAAGAAAAGAAGTAATGAAAAAAAAAAATTTGACTCAAAAAAGGATCAAGCAAATTTGAAAAACATAAATTCCCTTGGAATTTTAGAAAACGATTATAAGAAATTTATGAAGAAATGGAAGAAAAACAATCTGAAGTAAATCTAAAAAAATTTAAGAAAAATTGTATCGATCCGAGCTGGATGTCTTATTACTTCTAATTTAAATCTCACTTTTGGTTTATAAACCTCATTTTTAAATATACCTTCTATTTTCGTACTTACAGAACAAAAAAATTATCGAATAACTAAAATATATTAACAAATATTTTATATTTCTATCACTAATGGATTAGGGTTAGATATATTTTACCATTTATTACAATCTAAGGCTTGAGAGATATACCTCAGGGGGGTATCGATAAGGAATTGAAAAGAAGTAAAAAGAGAAGAATTGATAAAGATGATTTAGATTACGAATTAATTTCTCTATCAAAAGAAAGAGATGATTATTCAAAGATACTTTTTTACGATAAGGCTAAATCAGAAGCAGTTCTCAAATTACGGAAATCAATCGACGAAAAAATTACGAGATTAATGAATATATATCATCTCGTCTAAATCAGCCTATTTTATCTAAAAAATAGATAATGTTAATCTTTAGAGAAATTTTGGTAAAAAGTGTTTTTGTAACTCCGCCATCTCGTTATATATATTCTCAGCGGTTTCAAAACTCCCTACATTAGGATCTATAGCTAAACAGTTAATTGCAAGTCTTTTTGATCGATTTAATATTGCTTCTATGCATAAATCTTGTATTGTTGCTTCGATTCTTAATATTGCAGCAATATCCTTCGGGATTTTACCCAATCCTTTTCCATGTACACCGTCTTTATCTACAAATGCGGAAACTTCAACGACGAGATCTTTAGGAAGGTTCTTAATTAATCCGGCGTTAGGGATATTCACCGCAGATTCGTAAGAATTTTTGTTTTGTATGATCGCTTCTATTATTGGAACTGCTCTCTCTCCCGAAGGAGTATCTTGCAAGAGACCTTTGCGTGGATATCTATCTCGTTTTAGCCTTTTATAATATCTTAACACTCTTTTGTAAATTCCGTCGCCTCTTTGTTCTGTTCGTTTAATCCAATTTCTTAAATCCTCCGTTTGTGTGAATTCTTCTCCGAATTGAAGAAATTCTCCTAAATGATTGTCTCCAACGTAAGGAAAGAATTTGAATCGCTTGTAAACTTCAAAGGTTAAAGCTGAAAATTCAAAACTATCTTCACGCTCTTTAAAGTAATTTATCGCTCGTTTGTTAAATTCAGGCATTAAATCTTCCCCATTTCTCCTATCTTCAAGACCAAATAAGAAGGCAAAATGATTTAATCCCCCTGCAGTCATTTTAAGGTTCTCTAAAGTGGCATCAAATTTTTTCTTCCGTTCTGAATGTTTCAAATCCTTAATTGGATCTTTGTGGAATATATCATGCAACATCCGAGGTAAATTACGATCCATGAATCCAATTTGGTGGCACAATCCTACAAACTTTAGATCCTTAGTAGCACGCTTTATAGCTAAACATACTCTAGACATGGGATTAGAAAAATTTATGAAGAAAGCATCTGGACAGATTTTTTCAACATCTTTCACAATCTCGATAATGGGAGGAATTACTCTAAATGCGTGAAAAGTTCCTCCAGGTCCTCCGCATTCTCCTAATACTTGAGTTGAACCATATTTCCTGGGAATATTATAATCTTGCCACCATAGTTTCATTCTATTTCCGACTTCAATAGAGTTAATAATAAAATCCGCATTTTTCAAAGCTTTAGTTCTATTTGTCGTTCTATTAAGGTTGAACTTGTTTCCTCTTTTCTTATTTTCAACAGTTAGCAATTCGTAAATTATTTCTAATTTTTCTTCGTCAAGATCGTGTAACATTACTGTTGATCCTTCTAAAATATCGCTTAAATAAAGGTCAGTAAACATTGAGGGTCCAAAACTAGTGCTACCCGCTCCAATTAATACTATTTTTTTGTCCATTTCTTTAAACCTTAGTAAAAAAAGATAAATTGATATTTTTAATATCTAAATATTTAATTCCTTTAATATTCTTTTGAATAAGTTGCTTTCTTTTGATATAATGGATTAGGATTGTAAATTTGAAAGAGTTTATTTGATTATATCTTAGTTTTTCTTAGGCTGATTAATTTTTAATAGTTTAAAATCCCCGTATATTTAACCTATTATTATCATATTGAGATTAAAAAGAATGAAGAAGTTTAAAAAAAAAATCAAGAATTATTTATAATAAATCCCTTTCCTTGAGCTTCTGTATATATTCTTTTTCTTTACGATCGTGAATCTTCTTCAATTCGAGTTTTTTAGCTTCCCATTCAGTTCCATATAAAGGAAAGAATTTAACTACAAGGGCACTAAAAATTAGAAAAATCGCAGGAATAACCGTAAAGCCGATCATTATACCCAATTGAGCTGAGGGTGATTGGGTTTGTGCTGCTCTTTGAAAGCCATAAAGTGAAATTACTAAAAGGAAAAGATAATTCGCAATCGATATTGCTGGTTTAGTAATTAGTGCATTTACTCCGGAATATGTGGTTTCTCTTCGTTTATCTGTTCTTACCTCGTCAAAATCGATACATTCAGCAAATACAGTTTGACTAGTTAAAAATATCCCTGAAAATCCAATCCCGATAAATAAGAAGGCAGTAATAGCCGTTATCAATGTCCAACCGAGAAAAAAGGTTAAAATAAATCCTAATCCAGTAATCAAAAAAGAAACGATATACATATTTTTTAGACCATATTTTGCAACTAGCTTACCGTATACTGGAGTAAAAACAAAAATCATTAAAAAGATAATAAGCAAGGGTATCATAGAGAGAAGTCCACTCAACTGTAAAACAAAATTTATGTAATAAAAAACCGCTGAAGTCAATATGGTCTGAGCTAAGACAAAGGAGAAATTGCTTGCCTCAAAGATTAAAAAGGGTTTATTTTTAAATGTTTCTTTCAATCCATCAATAACTCCTAGTGATTCTTCAAGTTGAGTGTATTTATTTTCGTTTATATGATAGCTACTGATGAAAATAACCGTAGCGCACGAAACACCAATAATGACCATAGAAATTAAGAAGGTTGGACTTATTTGCGTGGATTCATCTCCTGTTAAAAGAACAACCGGCAATATAAACGCGATCAATAAACCAATCGAACTAAAGATTGATCCATAAACCATTAAATTGGCACGAGTTTTACTCGATATTGCCATCTCGGCGGGAAGTGAATACGATATTAACCCGGTTATCGTGTATATTGTATCAAAAGCAAATAATACGATTATTAAATTTATAAAGAGAGCAAACACATTTTGAGTTAAAAAAGGAAACCAACATAATATGAACAAAAACCCATAAATGGGAGATCCAAACCTCAGATAGGGAATTCTTCTTCCGTATTTTGATTTGGTTCGATCCTCTAGGAATCCAAATAGAGGATCGTTAATAGCGTTCCATGCAGCAAAAATAATCCATGCTAAACCAACCCATTCCTCAGGAACTCCAAGCTTTACATTATAATAAAAAGTTATAGCAGAAAAAGCTATCTGGCTCATAATCATGCTAGCAGCCCTAATCCCTCCTAAAGATAATTTGGATTTAATGGGTAGTGATTCGTCAATAAAATCTTTCGCAGATTCAGTCCTTTTGCTCATCCTAAAAACCTAGATATTTTAAAAAATGATTATTTTTACAAAAGAAAGACAATTTAAAAAACTTGTCTACGACATTTAGCATAAATTCCTTTTTCCTTTTATTATTTCCCAGCAATCTTGAATTTCTAAATCTTTGTGTTTTAATATCTTAGGATTTTTATTATCTTCAAGATTTCAATTAGATTTGCTCACCTAATAGCTTATATTGCAAAATAGATCATCTTTTTCTCTTTTTCAATACCTATATATTAGAATTTTCAAAATCTATTTTTCCAATTTTCATATTAATAATCATCATTTTATTAGGTAAAAACTTAAATAATAGCAAAATATAATATTTTATAATAATGATCTCAAGAAATAATACTACTTCAGCTACATTGGTTTGTGATATGTTAGGTGTAGTATTAGTAGTATTATTATAAAACAAGAGAACATTTCTGACCTTTTTCTTATAATTTTTCTACAGGATTGTTCTCTTGGAGCATAATCAAATTATAAAAGAAGGTCATAGTTTTCTTAAAATATTGAGATCTTACAAAAAAAAGAAAAAAGGAGGATAAAACTATGACAGTTATTAGAGAAAAAGATATCGGGTTAAAGATCGAACTAAACGAATCTACATTCGATTATTCAGAGATTCTCGATCAATGTAGGTTTCCAATACCTGCTGAATTGTTTATTATCGATAAAAAAATAGGATGGTAAGTTTTATAAATATTTTTTTGAAAATATTAACCCAAAGAAATTAATACTATTTCAAATCTGAGTTATATCGATTATATTTTATTTCCCTTATTTTAAATCTATCATTCTTAAAATTATGAATGATTACTCAATTTCAGACCAATAGAACGAAACATTTATATATTCCATTATTTAGTAATTAATAAGAGATGTTTGGATAATTTTAAACAAATATTATAAAAAGAAAATCTAACAAGGAGTTGTTTGAGTATGGAAAAAAATGTTAATAACATAATTGAGAGCTATATGAATGTAGATTTTTATATTAATAAGAATAAAAATAAGCCAATGGAAATTTCGATGATTTTAGATGTGTCTGATATGAAACCAGGTGAAATTGAAATAGAAGACGAAATCAAAACTGCATATTTGTGGAAAAAATATTATTCACATAAATATTTTAAATAACCTTTTTTATCCTCTCTAGCGCTTCTCTAATTCTTTCTACAGGCTGTGTTAATGCAAATCGTACAAATCCTTCACCATATTTTCCAAAACCTATACCTGGTGTAATAATGACTCCAACATTTATCAATTTCTTTACAAATTCCATGCTATTTTCCTCTCCAGCGGGAACCTTAGTCCATACATAAAAAGTTGCTTTAGGCTTTTCTGTTTTCCAGCCCATATCGTTTAATCCTTTAATTAATATGTTGCGCCTTTTTTCGTAGATTTTTATATTTTCAGCAATTATGTTGGGTTTCTTTTCAGATTTGTATTCGTTTAAGCCTTTAATTAAAGCTTTTTGAATGAAAATAGGTCCCCCAGAATCTATTTGAGATTTGATTTTTCTTAAACCACTTTTAATCTCAGAATCTCCGGCAATCCAACCGCATCTAAAACCAGTCATATTAAACATTTTAGAAGAACTATTAATCTCTACGTGGTTCTGGCTCGCTTGAAGAATACTAGGTGCAACATAATCGTTAAAAGTGAATTCTGAATAAGGGTTATCGTAGACAATAATAAAGTTATAATCTTCAGCATAATCAACAACCATTTTGAGAAAGTCTAAAGGTGCAATTGCGCCTGTTGGATTATTTGGATAATTAAGATAGATCATCTTTGCTTTTTTAAGAATGGATGGATCTATTGATTCCAAATCAGGTAAGAAATTGTTTTCCTTTCTTAAGGGCATCAAATGTGGGATTCCGTCGCACAATTTTGTTCCACCGTTTTCATATACGGGGTACCCAGGATTTGGACACAAAACGATATCTCCGGGATTTATAAAGGCACGTGAGATATTAGCAACACCCTCCTTACCACCGATAACATGGCTAACTTCAGTTGCCGGGTTTAATTCAATTCCAAATCGTACTTTATACCACTTAGCGATTCCTTCCCTAAAGAAATCTTCGCCCATACTTGTAGGGTAATTATGATTCTTGGGAACTTTGACTTGTTTAATTAATTCGTTTATAATTAACTCTGGCGCCGGTAGATCCGGATCTCCTATTCCTAAGGGAATAAAATCAATACCTTCTTTCCTCTTTTGAGCTTTTAACTCTTCTATCGCAGCAAAAATATATTTGGGAAGTCTTCCGACTCTTTCAGCATATTCTATTTTAATTCAAAACACCATTGAGCTGTGAAAAATAGGTCAAAAATGTGAATTTGATCATTAAGGCAAAATTAAAAATCTTTCGAATAAGTGAGAATATTTTTATTCTTTTTCTATATTTATTGAATTTTAACTGTATAGCGCTTAAATCTAAACTAAATACAGAGGGTACAAATTAGAAAAAAAAATTAAAAAAAAGGATTTTATAATTCTCTTTTTCCACTAAAGTCCCATTTCTTCTACTTTCGCTTGGTTTTCTGCAACTTTTTCAGGTGTAAGTTTGTAGAATTTCCAAAAGATTAAGGCCCCCGCAAGCATGAAAAGCATAGGAACTAAACCAAAATGTATTTGAATTCCTATAATTGCTAAGGGAGGTTGAGTATCAGAGCCTTCTTGAAATCCCGTCAATGAATGAACGATTGCGAAACTCATCGCTTGAAAAATAATTGCAAGTCGTCCAAAAAATTGCTGAAAGCCGTTATAGATTCCTTCTTCTCTTTTACCTGTATTCACTACCGATTCGTCAATAACATCAGCTAAAACAGGAGATATCATAGCCCAAAATCCTCCTAATCCCACTCCCCAGATAATCATCGCAATAAATAATAAGAAATAGTTAGAAAGCAGCATTAAAGGTACAGTAAACAAAGATAAACAAAGAGCTGCGATGAGCATAACTTTTTTATTATTATTTGTTTTATGAGCTAATTTTATCCAAAGAGGAGTTGAAAAAAGAGCACCAATTAAAAATCCTGCTGAAAGTAAAATAGCTGCGCTTGCTTCCATTCCCAGCACAAATCTAACTACATAAGGAACAGAAGATTGTATCGATATGACTAAAGTTCTATAAAAAGTATAAGTCAAAATAAATACGACAAATGTCTTTTGAGCCATTGACATCTTTAAGGCACCAAAGAACGATTGTCTCTCCTCTGTCTTCTCGTGTTTCTCCAAATAGCGGTCGATAAGTATTTGATCCTCGCGGCATCCCGGAATGGCTAAAAATAATACTACTACTCCAACTATAATCATAACGCCCGCTTGAACAATATAGCTTGTCAGATTTCCGAATGTTATGAATAAAGGGGGCAATATCGCTCCAAGTGCAACTCCAAATATTCCAATAGGGGTTTGAATACCCGTTGCAGTTCTTCGTTCCTTGACTGAGCGAAATTTATCGGGAAAGAGTGATGAAAAATTTACAAAGAAGAACGAATTAAATGTATCGTAGAGGCAGGTGGAAAATATGAGCCAGCCAAAGATAATAAGTGCTCCGGAATTGGGATCTACATCGGGGGGCATAAAAACTAAAATATAACTTATAACCCAGAAAAATGCTCCAAACATAATCCACGGAAACCTTCTTCCCCATTTTTTCGTGAATCGGAAGGGGCGATTGGTTAAGTAACCCACCAAAGGATCGTTAACTGCGTTCCAAAGAGCAAATATGACATATCCTAACCCGACAAGCCAAACATTAAGTCCAATTTCACTTTCGTAGAAAAAGAATCCAAAGGCTGTAAATGCCATATCAAGAAATTCGTTAAGGAACTTAGCAAATCCATAGCTTGCCATGTTTCCCTTGCTGTGCGTAATGTCTAAAGCTTCTTTTTTTTCCATATGAGTAACCTTATTTGTTAATTTAAATGGAATGTCATTTCTTTTAATATTAAATAATGATCTTTAAATAATTAATTTAAAAATTTAGAAGTTCATTAAGTAATTATTTTTTAGACTTCTAATACATTAAATCTTAAAACGTAACTATTACTTTTCAGGAAAGATTTCTTGGTAAGTTATTATTCGTCTATAATTTGGAATAAATATCATCCGATATCATTTTTCTTTATATCTTGAGTATAGGGTTATAGGAAACAGATTGAAAAAATTTTAATTTTTTTCTAACTTTTTTACGAAAAAGAAAATAAATAATGAATAATATTAAACAATTAGTCAGATTAAGATACAATTTCAAGATATTATCTATTTTTATAATATCAAAGCATTTTATTTTGAATTATTATTAAAAAAAGTAAATATAATTGATTATAGAAAATATAATAATTAACATATTATATAATAACATCTGAAAATATTTGATTGAAAATGGGTAGGCGAACAAGGAGAAGATCGGTTAAAAGAACTCCCGAGAACTTCTATTTTACGAATTTTGGAGATAATATCTCCGTGGATGATGAGTTTGTTAAATTAAATATCTCTGAATTTGAAGCAATGAGATTGAAGCATTATATCAATCTCAATCAAAAAGAATCGGCTGAAAAAATGGGGATATCTCAACCTACATTTTCCAGAATATTAGAAAATGCCCATCAAAAAACAACCAGAGCACTAATCGAAGGAAAACAGATACGCGTTTTTGGTGGAAATATCCGTTTTAAAAAGGGATTTATTGGGTATGGGTGTTTAGAATGTAATAACGAATGGGAAGATGAAACTGCTTCTAAAGACAAGAAAAATATTGAATGTCCTAAGTGCCAATCTAAGAAAGTCTATTACTTAGTTCGTGAGCCTATCTAAATTTGATTAGAGTTTAGGAAAATCTTAGAAATCAAACATATTTTGTAAGAAATTTCTGTGCGTTCAATAATTCCTTTGTTTGAAGGTTCATTATCAATCGTATGCATTCAACTTTTGCTAAAAGTGCGTTATCTGATTTTCTATACATTTGATGAAGAAATGTAATAGAACTCTTTCCCACTTCTTTAATCTGCGTATTTACTATGATATAATCACCAAATTTGGCGAAATTCTCGTAAACAATGTCGATTTTTTTTACAGGAAAGACGATTCCCTCTTTCACCACCGCAATTTCAACGGGGTTTTCAATTTGGTTCATAAAGGCAACAAAACCATCGTCTAAATATATTAAATAATTCTTAAAATGCACAACACCCATAGCATCAGTATCGTCAAATCTTACTTTTACTTTTATCGAATCCTTAACACTAAGTAGTCTCTTTACGAAATTATCCTTCAGATCGCTCACTTTTCACCACGAAATTCGTTTCGTTTTTTTATTAACAATACTAAATGAATATCTAAGTTTAAGTATTTTATGTTCTATAGAGGTGAGAATTCTATTATTTTTCTTATTTCTTATATGCTTTTTTTTATTTTAAGTATATCACTATTGATTTGTTCCCAAAAGTTTTTTAATTTGCATATCGTCTGTTTAATTA
>WJKD01000159.1 GCA_014729315.1 Promethearchaeota archaeon
ATATGGTATAAATCTTTTTATTGGCGGGGTTTTTGTAGTTGAAATAAAAAACGGGAAATTTTCCTTTGTTTATCTTAAACGCTTGTTCTTTAAAATTCCTCTTGCCTACGAAAAAATCTATGGGAACCCTTAAAATTTCTTGAACTTCTCGTTCTTCTTTAATTAACTTCTGATTAGGTGGGATCCTTCCTACAAAGGGTTTAATAATGTATTTTGTCATAGTAGGAAAATCGTGTAAACAACCTAATACCTCTATTTTTAAACGAGGTACGCCTATTTCTTCTTCTGTTTCTCTTAATGCTGTATTTTTTAAGTCACCATCCCCTAATTCAAATTTTCCTCCAGGAAAAGAGATCTCACCTCTATGCCTCGAACCCCTATTGGTTCTATGGATTAACACTAGTTCGTAAGGTTTGTCATCAAAAGGGAGAATTGAAAATAAAATAGCGGAACTTGTAAAAAATGCGTCTTTCAAAGAAACTCTAGCAGTAGAATTGCACGGAAGTAGTTTCTTTTTAATAAGTTTCTCGTCGTATGTTAAGTTTAATTTTTCCATTAATGTAAGCAAAAAAAATTTAAGATATTTACAATTAAAAGTACTTATTAGATTGAATTTTACAATACTTAAAATTTTTAGTTGTTGAGATTAGAGATGAAACTTCCTAAAGAACTTCGAGAAAAGAAAGAACTAATTGGGTCTGGAAAATCTAAAAGCTGTTCGGTGGTGGATTGCAAAGCAACCGCAATCCGTTCTTTATCCGAAAATAAATACGGAAAATATGTCGAAAAAGCGAATCTCACGGTAGAAGAAAATCGCAGGAACAAGATTTTCCTTTGTAAGAAACATTACAAGGAAGTCAAAAAGCTCAAGAAATCCGAAGAAAAGTTTTATCAAAAAAAAGGCTTTTTAGACGACAGTCACGGTAGAAGTCAAGGAAAATGGGACGCTTATTAATGAATATCGCACCATCCTCTTTATATTCTAGACAAAATAAGCCTTGAAACTTTAAATAAAATAATACAACCCTTTTTGTTCCAAAAAACTACGCATTATTATTGGCAAATTCAGACTCAATAGCAGCCATTTCCTCGTAATAAGGACCAATGAGAGCTAGGTGTCCTTCAATTAGCCCAATTGTCAAAAGCGATAATGCTAACAATAGGATAATAAAAGCGATAAACTTTTTTCTCATTTAACTCAACTTTAAAAAGATAGTAAGATAAATAAAATTTTCTAGAAAATTTAGTTTGTCAATTCACGCAAAGTTTACATTTTATTATCCAATTTTTCAATTTCTTTTTTTATAGACATGTCCTTTTCTTCGTATTCTTCTTCCGGAATTTCTTTCGATTTATATCGGGCTTTGTTAAATTTTTTTTTCGTCTCTAATTCTGTTTTTTCCTCAAAGATTTCCTCTATCCACATTTCGATCCCAGCGATTAATTCTTTTTTCTTATTTTCTGCTTCCTTTAATTGATCCTTATATTTCTTTTTCAATTTTTTTACGACATCTTTATCCTTCAACTTCTTTAGCTTGTATTCTCGAACGAGATTTTTAAGTTGAAATCGTTTGGCTTCAATATCGTCGTTGAGTTTTTCAATGATGAATTTATCAGTAATATTTTTCATAATTATGTCTTCCTTTTCTTTTAATTCTTTCATTAAGGTTTTAACGGCTTTTATTTGAATATTAATTTTTTCTCCGTACTCGAAGTCAGTCTGAAACTTATAGCTTTTCAGCTGTTTTTCTAATTCGTCCAGTTTATCTAATAAGGTTTTCTTTTGCTGCTTGAGCCCGTTCAGTTGCAAGTGATATTCGATTTGTTCTTTAACATCGGGCGGAAGAGGCTTAATTTCGACTCCGTCTTCTTCCTCTTCTTTCGTTTTTTCCTCTTCCATTTCTTCTTCTCTGTCCTTTTCCTTATCTTTTATCTGTTTTTCCTTTTCCTTTTCTTCACTTTCCTCTTCCTTTTCAATCTCTTCCTTTTCCTTTACCTTTTCAGGGGCGGACGCTTTTTGAGGCTCCTTTTCTTTTTTCGGAAGGTTTGCGAGGAGTGGTTTGCCGCAGCCAATACAAAATTTATCATTTTCTTTTACTTTATTTCCGCAGTAAACACAATATTTTGCCATTTTACTGTCAATTTCACTAAGTTTTGTTTAGGTTATATTAATTATAATTATAATTTAAATGAAAACGAATTTAAATAAATGTAATGTAGACCATTATTTATGTTTGAGAATTTCAGTAATCATAATTTTATAACCAAAAGTAAATTTTTTTTATGAGAAAAACATCTCAATAGAATCTTATCAATAAGTTGTAATATACACTACTTCACTTCTTGACATAATAAAAGAAATAATGGATATTTTACAAATTATAATCACAAATAATAATTTAATTCATATCTTTAAAGATACAATGGATATACGAAAAAAAACTTCAGTTCATATTGGGTTATTTGGACACATTGATTCGGGCAAAACAGCGATTGCAGAAGTTTTGAGCCAAATTGTATCAACTGCAGGCATTGACGCACATCCCCAAAGTAAAGAACGAGGTATCACGATCGATCTTGGTTTCACCAGTTTTATTCTCGAGGACTACTTAATAACCTTGGTAGATGGTCCAGGCCACGCTGATCTCATAAAAATCAGCGCTGCTTCAGTGGAAATAATAGATTGCGCTTTAATTGTCATTGATATAAATAAGGGTCCTCAGGTTCAGACAGGGGAGCATTTGATCATGATTGAGGCTCTCAATATTAAGAAAATACTCGTCATTTTGAATAAAATAGACCTTTTTAAGGGTGATATAGGTCGGGAAATTAATAAGACAAAAAACTTCTTTGCGTCCACTTCTTTCGGAGATAAAGTTAAGATTTATCCCGTTTCTGCTAAAAAAAGAGAGGGATTTGAGGCACTTAAAGTAGGTATATTAAAAGCCATAAAATCCTTGGATATAATTCGGGAAGAAAATGGAGACACCATTATCCCGATCGATCATCATTTTTCGGTGAAAGGACTAGGTGCTATTATCACGGGCACTGTTTTACAAGGAAAAGTGAAAATAAATCAAACCCTCAAGATCTTACCAATTAATCTAAATGGAAAAGTAAAAAATATTCAAATTTTTCATCAAAATGTTGATGAAGCCTCGGCAGGCGATCGCACGGGCATAAATATAAAAAATATTGAAGTTAATAAGGTTTATAGAGGTTGTTACGCTACTAGCAACGAGGAAGCATTTGATTTTTGTAATATCGTGGACATTATCGTTAAAAAGCACGATTTATTTAGACCAGAAACGAATTTTGGAACCCAAGTACATATTACGCTTGGAATGAGTACGGTTGTAGGGAATATGTATCCTTACGAATTAGTTGACGATAAAAGAATTCAATCGAGAGTTTTGAGCAAACAAAAACAATTCCGAGCAATTCTGTGGTTCAACGAGAAAGTTCTTCTTAAGAAAAAAAAGAATTTGATGCTATTAAGCAGATTAGATTTACCTCCCACAACATTAAGAATCATGGGATCCGCTCAATTATTAGGTATTCACGAGACGCCTCCCGTCTTTTACAAATACAAAATAAAAAAAGGCAAAATAACCAACCCCAATCATTCTCAAGGAATTGTCTGTACAGGCTTAACTCAATCTGTAAAAGGAGCAAGAAAAGTCGTGGGAAAGGAATTAGAAGCGCCCTTTACTAAAATCCTCGATACTTTCGGAACGAAAGGGGCAGTCGTTGTAGGTTTAAGCGACGAGAAAGCAGAAGTGGGAAAAGGAGATCCGGTGTTGTTAAAAGAATTGAGGAGTTTTCAGTTAAAAAAAATTTAAATTTTCAGAAATTATTATTATAATGGGGTATCAAAAATGGAAAGTGTAGGTGGTGCAAAGATGGAAGCTGAAGTTGAAAAGGAAGTTTTAGCTGATTTGATGAGAGCTATTGAAATGCTTGAAAGTTCGTCAGATTTAGAGGGTACGGCAATAGTATCGAAGACCGGTCTCAGAGTAGCTAGCTCAGAGACAACCGATGTAGTTGCGGATATATATAGCGCTAGCCCCGCGACCTTAATCTCTCTCGGACAGAAAATAAGTAGCGGGTTAAAACAAGGTGAATTACAAGAGATCGTTATAAGAGGGATTAAAGGATACACGATTATCATGGTAGGATCAGAAGAGACAGACTTTATGCTCTTTACCAATTGTCGAAAAGAAGCAAAACTCGGATATTATTTCCACAAAATCCGCAAAGCGTTTAAGATTATGGAACCACTTCTCAAAAAAATTC
>WJKD01000021.1 GCA_014729315.1 Promethearchaeota archaeon
TAAAACATACTAATTAGTACTAATCAAAAAGCTTCTTTGGAAGGGAAGTTTTTAATAAACAGATGTTAAGATTCGTGATCGGGCGTTAATTGGTGTTCCAGGAATGTACCAAACGTGCACTTAATCGAAACAGCCTCATGAATGCGCGTATCATAAGGCTGTGCGCTTGTACTCGAAAATAGAAAGTGATTCTCAATCACTTGACCAAAGTCATCTGTCTGCAAATATCGATATCACCTGATTTAATCTTTTTATCAAATTAAAAAATAATTAAATTTAATGCAAGGAGTATTTTTTCTAAATCCAAAACAGAAAAATAGAAATTCGCGCCTGCTTTGATTAGTATAACTATTATCACTTGGTTATGTGTAATATTTTTATTTTATCTTGACATTGTTATTTTTTTTAATTATATTATCAAATGCATAAAACTACTCGTTCTATTCTTCATAAGTCACTATTTTTTGTTATTTATTAACTGATTTATTAAATTTATATTTTATTTTATCGAGGCAAAAAAAAACAGTTATTTTTATGGAACATTTGCTAGAGATGTTATTGTAAATGGTTTGAATCGGTGGTTGCGATGATGACTTGCCTCATCTGTTTCGTGTCCTATGTAATTGCTTTTAAAAGGATTCCCCCATAGGGAAAAGCCGGTTTCGGTGGTAAAAAACGCAGAGCGTTTTCGCCAAACCGGCTTCCTCTTACAATCGTAACTTTATAATTTTATATTCATAAAAATTGACAGAATGGAAATCAGTCAGAAATTACTTTACATATCAGGACTTATTGTGATTGGCGTCGCAATAATCGTCGGGATTAATAAATTTAATTCATCCTCTGCCGAATCAAATTTCGATGCACTGCACATTGATTTATTGGAAATTGCCGGAAGAGCGCGGAGCTACTACAAAAGATCTGACATGACGAAGGGCGGTGGCTACTCCTTCAAAGGATTGACTGCTGATCGCACCGGCTTAAGCAAGATCTTCGCCAAACCAAAAAATGAAAACGGAACCTTCGAAATTATCACCGCTGGCAATGACGACTCTCTGGTGGTTCAGGCTACTGGTCACCATGACAGCGATGATGATGGTCAACTCTTTACCATACGCATGTCTGTGTACCCGGATAGTCAGAGGTTTGAGGTGGTGAGTTATTAGAGCATCCTTATTTGAATTAAACCACAATTGCCGCTATTTGAATCTGAAAATTTTTATATGTTATTTTTCACATTTACCCATGGCAAAAATTTCTGGAAATATGTTGCATTATTAAACAAAATTATATAATTTTGAAAAGCAGAGTGAAAAATAGTTGCAAACATAAAAGTGCATTCACTACTATTAAATAAAAAGAAAACAAAATTAGAAATGTCATTTAAGAGAGTACAAAATTGAGTATTGCGGCTAAAAGATCACATCGAGGAGATGACTATCAACTCTTCATTGCATTATATTGGATAACGAAGTTATTAATTGAAGATGAATGGGAATGGATTCAACTTGAAGCTATCTGCCTACCCAATCAGGATGAAAAGGTTTTTGTAGATGATATAGTTGTATGTCATAATAATGGTTCATATCGCTTTATTCAGGCAAAGAAAAATCAACCTAAAGGGAGATGTTGGTCAATAAAAGATTTGAAATATGAACTTATAAAAGTCCGTGATGAATTAGAAAAAGAGAAATTGTCCGGAATTGTGTTTTTCTATTCACAAACTCCTTTTGGTGACTTTGAAAACTATTTAAAGAATGCAAGAGATTATGAACGATATAATGTTTTTAAAATAAATGCACCTCAGACACTCAAAACAACACTTACAGCTTTATCCTCAACAATTAATAGAAAAGACGAATCTACATTTGATCTTTTTCTAAATGTTAGGATAGGAATGCAACTTGGTTTTGATGAATTGGAGCAGTTTGTCAAAAACGAATTTAATAGAATCACTCATGATCCTGAAAAAGCAATTTCCGAGACAGAAAAATTGTTGAGAAAAAACCAGTCTGGTATTGGAACACCAATTAGATTAACAAAGAAAGATATTATTGATACTTTTGATAAATCCGGACTGCCCCTATCTCCTTTACTAAACGAAGAAAATATTATTAATAATTTTAAAGAGGCATCAAAAATTGGAAGGGAGAATATATCGAAAGAAATTGCGGGGTTAAAAATCCCTCGGAGTGAGACCAAAGATTTGATTTCATGCGTTTGTGAAAATGATTTTAAACGAACTGCAATTATTGGTCCTCCGGGTTGTGGGAAAAGTTGGATATTACGAGAATTTGCAGATTGTCTTGAAAGTGATAATCAATATGGGTTACTTTATATTCGTGGAGATTATTATGATGATATAAAATCAGACATTGAACTCAGAAATCGATTATATTTGAAGGATGACATTACAGGTCTTGTCGCTCGTCTTTCTTCTTATAGAAAAACGATAATTATCATAGATTCTTTAGATGCACTTTCTATTTCCAGGGATCAGTTAGCACTTAAAATATTTCTCTCTTTAATCGATCGTATTTCAACTATCGAGAATGTTTCTATAGTTATAACTTGTCGAAAATTCGATTTAGAATATGATCCCTTATTAAGGGATAGGAAATGGGATAAGAAAATTTTTGTCAGCGATTTAAATTTCTATGATCAAGTAGCTCCTATTTTAAAGAAATTGGAAATTGATCCTTGTAAGATTCAGCAAGACCAACAGAAATTATTATCCAATCCCCGAAATCTAAAATTATTTGAACGTCTGGCTAACATAGTTCCAATAAAAACATTGAAAACTGAATATCATTTTACTGATACATATTTAGAAAAAATTGTAAGGAGAGGCAAAGAACTTGGTGATGAAGCTTATTCATCAATACAAAATATGGCACTGCAATTGATAAAGAATCGGAGGTTATTCATTCATAGAGAAAATTTCTCAGGCAGTGAAAAAATATTACGAAATTTATGTAGTGAAGGTGTTGTTCTTTCAGACAATTCGGGACGTCTTACATTTAGTCATCAAACATTAATTGATGCCTTGACAACTAAAATTGCATTAGCTAAAGGTCAAAGTTTAGAAGATTTTATATTAAGCTATCCTCCAATGCCTTTTATTAGACCTTCAATCAGAGCATTCCTTTTTTATCTCAGGACAAGCAACGGTAGTCGATTCTATTTTCAAATTAAAAAAGTATTCGAAAATACACAAATTGCTTATCATATTAAAAGACTTATCGCAAAATCATTAGCCGAAATAGTTCCCACTCAGGAAGATCAAAGATTGTTCAGCTGGCTATTCAATAATTATCCGACTAATTTCTTCCATTGTTTTTTAGAAATTATTGAGGGTGAAGTGTGGTTTGACTTCCTCTCATTAAATATATTCGAACAAATTATGACTGATGCTAAATATGACAATCTTAAGTCTTTATTTATTGGGAAGCTGAACGTATGGATGAACAAACGCCCTAAAGAAGTTATAGGATATTGGACAGGGGCATTAAAAGAAGATGTAGACGTAACCTGGCAAATCACTCAGTCATTGAAAGATTTTGAGAAATGGGAATCTAATGGAGTATTTAATATACTATCACAATTACTTTTGAAAGTCGATCAACATTCCAGGAGGTTTTTAGGACGCCTAATAAGCAGATATATAGAGAAGACTGGGAACGGAGATGAATTGTTATGGAATTTCATAACATTCAACTTAAACAAAGAAGGGAATACTAAATTAGAATTGAACGAGCATCATTCCGGATTATTCTGTGACTTGCACGATTTCCATCGTGAAGATTTTCTTAAAGACAGAATGTTTAAATCTGATTTTCTACTATCCAAATCAATTCAATTCATTGATAATTGGGATAAGCCTAAATGGAAAAATAAAAATGATATTTACAATGTATATTTGCATTATACCTCTTGGAGTTCAATACACGAAAAAATAAACGTAAGATCAGCTGGACCATTATACATATTGTTAAATTCGATGGAATATGCGTTAAAAGAAAGATCTAAAAATAATGACTCATGGTGGCAAGAAAATAAAAAAGAGTTACCCAATTCAAATGAGGCGGCAATTCATTATATTTTGATTAAAGCATACCTTGCAAATATTGAAGATAATATTAATAACATACAAAACTATCTTAGTAACGAAAAATTATTAGTATATGAAGAAATTGAATTTGAAATTAGAGAACTCATTAAAAATGTATTTATACATCTATCTGACAATAATCAAGAGAAACTACAGATTCTAATTTTAAATCTTAAATCACAATATGAAGAGAATGATGAAATACCATCATGGCTGTTATATCGAAAGTATAATTATCTTTTAATGATTCCAAATTTTCTTAGATTACAAGAAGTACATAACTTTATTGAAGATAGGAAAAATGAATATGGTGAATGGTTGAAACCTCCAAGTGTTTATATGAAAGGTGGAACAGTTATTTCGCCAGTGACAATCGACCAAATGCAATCTCTATCTGATAAATCCATAATTAGGCTTTTTAGGCATTATTATCAGAATGGTGTAAGATATGATATTGATGAATTTGATAATTTAGTCGGTGGTTTAGATGATATAGAAATGATCTTAGCTAATTGTAGTGCAATTGATCCGAATAGATACATTCCATTATTTGATAAATTCGTATTAGAAAATGATCTAAAGAATTCGTCAACTGCCATTTTAGAAGGGATTTCGAACCATATAAAATATAGATATGGTAATTTACAACCTCCCTCGAAAAATTGGCAAGCGAAAGAACCATTACCCGATGGAAAGTTATTAACCAAAACAATAATTGATTGGATGTCCAAAAATGAATTTTTATGGGGAGCTGATCAGGGTAGAATATTAGCAAGAGCTGTTGAAGCTTGTTGCCATGTAGAAAATGATGATGACGTTGTTGCCGTTTTATTATCTTTTCTTAATCAACTTTCAAAGCACCATAGTCCAGATAAGCTAAAAAAATACCATATAAAGCCAGATAAAAAAGGATTAGATAAACACGATTTAATGACCGAAGCATGTAACTCAATCCGTGGTATAGCCGCCGAAAGTTCAATTTTATTAGCTATAAAATCATTAAAAAGACAAAAAGCACTTAGAAAAAATCATTTTCCTTTGATACAGCGTTTTGCCAGAGATTCTCATCCAGCAGTCCGAGTCTCCATCTTCAGATATTTACCTGTCTATGCACAATATGATTTTGAAGGGGCGTGGAATTTATTTCACATAGCATTTGACAATCCGCATCCTTTACTTTGGCCGCACGGGGAAAATTTTTTATATTATCAATATTACCGTAATTTCGAGAGGGTCAAGCCATATATTGGGAGAATCAAACAAGAAGCAATATTAACTTCTGGTGAAGTTTTTGGGAGAATTTCAACTTTATGTTATTTAAGTGAATATATCCCAGAAAATCATTTTTTTCATGATCTAGCGACATTAAATAATTTGGATGTTTGGTCAGGAGCATTACAGGTATTTTCTGCAAATCTTTCAGATTCCTTCACAAAAGAAAAATGTGAAAATGGATTATTATATATTTTAGATAATGTAAAGAATCAAACTATCATTAATAAATTTGACATTTCGTTTGAAAAATTATGTACAAAAGGAACCGAAAAATCTTTATTGATCGCTAAACATTTTATTTCCATATTTGAAGACGCAAAAGAAATTAGTGAATTACATTGGTTCTATGACTGGATTGAAGATTTATCTAATAATGATCCACTGAGCGCTATGGAAATTTGTGAACAATTGTTATTTAAAATAGAGTCATCAAAATCTCAATATCCTATTTGGAGGAGTGATAAACTTGTTAATAGCACTATCAGAATATTACGTGAGGCTGATCTGTCAAATGAAGAAAACTTCATTAAAAATGCAATTAGCCTACAAGATAGGCTATTAAAGCTAAATTTAGGAAATATAGATAAAGCACTTGATGAAGCAGCAAGATAAAAATTAAGTAAACAATAACGAAAATCTGAGAGTAATTTTTTACTAAAATTTGGTTATACAATGTGTTATTAAACAACGAGCATATATTAATCCGATGTTTCACTATTTTTCCGTAAATTTGTATTGACTTTTTGAGATATTTACTGTATTATATTTCATATTCTGATAAGAATTTCCCCAGGAATGCTTTATTATACAAAGAGATTAATTTTTGCAATCAAATA
>WJKD01000160.1 GCA_014729315.1 Promethearchaeota archaeon
AACTCTCTTATTTCTTTGATAATTATCTCTACAATCACGGTAATCAGCCGGATATTCATGTGCCGTTCATGTTCAATTTTGGGGATGCTCCGTGGCTCACGCAAAAATGGGTCAATGAAATTTTGACAAAAGAGACGGTTCAATATTACGGCACGCACGAAAAATGGGATGAGCCATACACCGGCAGAATTTACAAAGCCGATCCCGAAGGCTATATCCCGGAAATGGATGACGACGAAGGTACCATGTCCGGCTGGTTTGTGTTGAGCTCCATGGGATTGTATCCGGTCCTGGTGGGCGATCCGGTCTTCCAATTGAGCACGCCTATATTCGATAAAATCGTGATCAGACTGGCGAATCAAAAAACATTCACTATTGTCACCGAGAATTTCAGCAACACAAGTTATTACATCAAATCTGCCACATTGAATGGAATGCCGTTCAATCAAAGTTATATCACTCATGACCAGATCGTCAACGGCGGGACGCTTGTGATCCGGACGTCGGCAGAGCCGAATAAAGAGTGGGGGCGTGGCGTGGAATAAACGCACTGTATTTGTTGAATGATGTTGTTATTTGTGGAAACCGATTTTATTGTCTGGAACGATTGCTGTAGTTAAACAGGTTTTAGGTATAATTAATTTTTATTGGCGCTAAAAGACAATTTTTTTTTGTTGACATTTTACATTAAATTACTTAGATTTAAAATTGTCAAATTCAATTTATTGTTACAATTATTACAGTTCATTCCCGTCTTTATTTCAAGATTTTTTCTTGAATCTACTTTAAGTCAAAAATAATGATTTATTTGGATCATAGAATTTATACACTTTAACGCGTAACAAATGCCATTTTTTTTAAAGATTTATCATTTCCTAAGAATATGTAATTATATTGAAGCAATAAGAAAAGAAGTTCATAAAAATATCAATTATTAATTATAAGCAAGATCGAATTAAGAAATTAGAAAAAAGATTTAATGTACTATTTCAAACAAAAAACTTTAAGCTTGAATTAATTTCGCTGGACTGTCCTAATACTTTTCTAATTGTGTAAAAATTGACAATAATTATTATACATAATTTGAATGATCGATGTTGAAAATCATATAATATAAGCGGAATGTCAAAAAAATTAATTACTAAAAATCACAAATATCTAGAAAATAGTATTGAAGATATAATAAAATATGGTATTGAAATTATTAGTTTCAAATCTATTGAATCTAAAATTTTACCATTAAAAGAAAAAAGCATTATTATTGAAGGTTTGCTTTTAAGAGCATGTGCAATTTGGGAAAAATTTTTAGAAACAGAAGTCGTTTATTTAGTGAACATTGATAGAAGCAAATTAATGAAAGAATTTGAAATTTCTTCAAACAGGTCACTAAATTTAAATATAATTAAAGCAATCCTATTCTCAAATAAATACAGAGATTTTCATGATATCGAGCGATCAAAAAGTTTTTTTAAACGATATATAGTTGATGATTATAATTTATTTAGTAAGTTGACATCTGAACAAATCAATAAAATTAAGATGGTTTATAAATTAAGGAATTATTTAGCACATTATTCTGAGTTTTCCAAAAAACTACTTTTAACAGAATATAGGCAAACTTATAATTATTCCAAGTTTTTAGAACCAGGAAAATTTTTAATAAAAAATAATGGTACACATTTTGAAAATTTAATTCATAATTTTTGTTTAATTTCTGCAACGATGGAAAGGTACTTGAAATGAAAGATATATTTGATGAATTAAAATTTATTGCAAACAAAAATTCGATTGCATTCACAGAACCATTTTACATATCTTCAGATGGCAAAACAATAATGGGCGAAGTTCCTTTTAAAGAGATTTTATTCTTAGATTACCGCGATACCGATGCGGGGAGCAATCCCCGAGAATATATTGGATTGAAGAAAACAAATTTTAAAATTTTCGATAGCCTAATGAAAGATAGTACAAATACCTTCAGATTTTTGCATTCTGGGATTATTATTTCATTGACAACAGATATTCATTCAAAAATAGACAAAAGGTCTTTAAAATATGAGGAATGTTGTTTAACAAACGGTAATCAAACAAGATTTATAATTTTGATTATAGTCTTAATTAAATTATATTTTGGGGAAAATGAAATACATCAAATTACACAAAAACAATACCAAAAATTTGAAGAAAAATATTTTAGTAATTCTGATGCTCTTTATTCTGTTTTAAAATTTGTTAAATTTAGTAAATTTAATCAAATAGTCAATCATATCTTAAAACATGTAAAATATAAAAAATATTACTTTAATTTGGATTTAGAAAATTTCATCAACTCACGAATTAGAATCCAAATAAATGTTATTAATTCGATTATTGAAGATTTTGTAGAAAAAATTGATGCATATTCAACAGGGACATTAATAGCAGAAGCGAATAATGATACTCAGATGGTAACACCTTCTGATATTTTTGGAAATCGATATAAAAGAGAATTACAGGATATTATCTTTAAAGATTTCATAGAAAAATATGGCGATGAAATCAGAATTGAATATCGTTATGGCGAAATTGTGGATAAAATAGAAAAAGTACATATTTTAACATTACTAAGACCGATAATCCCAATCGGAATACTTACAAAAGAAAAAGACATTTATGAATATACAAATCAGAGAATTCCTGTTTATAATATTTTTTCAAAATTATTAAAAAGGACTGAAAAGGCACATGAAACAATTAAAGTAATATCAAAATTAATTCCGCTATTTTATGAATTAAGAATAAAATGCATTGTTCCGAACTTGGAAATTCATAGAAGGGAATTAATTAGAAAATATAAAAAGGATGCATTTAGTGGAGAATTGCAAGATACCATAATTGGACCTGATATTATAGAAGCTAAGACGAGTGAAAAAAAAATAGAAAAAATTATTAAAAGTATTGTCAATTATAATATTGAGCATATTTTTCCAGTACTTATATTTACAACTCGTCTTTTAATTAATGAAAATAATGATGGGAATCTTTGTTTCAATTTATCTGATGAGTTGTATGACAGCTATTTTAAAGGATTAACGGAAGTAATTTATGACAAATACGTTAAGATGAAATTAAAAGGTCTTCCAACATCAATGACTACTGTTGTTAGAAAAAAGGATTTTTACGAAATAGCTAGTGGTGAGTATATAATGTTTAAAAATATGTATAAGATTAAAGAAACGACTTTTATTGAAAATTACAAATATATTTTAAAATAACGCAAAAAATTGCACCACGCACTAAGAAAAATTTTCTATTTTAATCTTCACAAATTTACTCACTTTCGGAAAATAAAAAGCAAAGCGGCTATAGTAGCCGCTTTGCAAATTTGACCTTAATACTTTTGTTTTGAATTTTCTCGAATGAGAAAATTCGCCACTTTATATAATATATATATATGAAATTTAGTCATAAAAGTCAAGGAAATTTTCTGTGAAAAAAGTCTCGATAAGAAATCCTGAAATTAATAAGAAGCTGTTGGATCATCAATTATTCTGGTTAGAACTATGGGAGGAATTACTCAATCCTTACACTATTGAACCGCATTCAGCACCTTTAATAAACCTATATTGGATGATGTATGAGTTCAATCAAACAAATGATACTAAAGATGAAGAATTAAAACGACGTCTTAATGAGATAAAATTTTCACAATTTGGAATTAAATACGATTTGATAGCCAAAGATCTTGCATCACAACTTCCTTTATTATTTGATATTTCAGAACAAAGTCATGCTTTTGTAAAAATAAGGCACGACTTCAGAGATCTGAATAAATGTGGTAATACCCTAGAAAATTCTGCATCCCAAACAACACTTTATTTTTTGACACTATGTTTTAAGTTATATCAGATTCTTAGTTTACACGAACATTCTTCTTTTAAGGACAGAAAATTTTGGAAACAACTTGAGTTCCTTTCAAAATCTTTTATTGCAGAGCTATTAAATAGGCGGTTTTCTTGGCATTATCTTATGACAAGGCCAGCTATTTTTACTCAAAAGTCAAATTATCTAAAGGGTAATTTTCAATTTAAGTTAAATCACTTATTCTCTGAGCTAATGAATTCTGGAGAAGAATGGACATCAATATTCAAAATATCAATTAAGAAGGATGTTCGAAGGATACAGGATTTCCAAGGGATAGCTTTTGCAACAGATGATAATGATTTTATCAAAAATTTAAAAGAACAATTATCTGGCAAAAGGTATGAGTTAGAACGCCGAATTGATTTTTTTAAATCAAATTCTAAAAAGTATATAATAGAAGAAATTTTTGATAATTACAATCCTCTTACTAAACTAAATTTAGATAAATCCTTCTATAGTGATCAGGAAATTGAAATCGCATGGGAAAAATTAAAACCTATAATCGAGGAGCGTCTGAAGCTTAAACAATGTAAACTGAGTCATGTACTTCCAAATGTCCAACAACTAAGAAAATTTTCCATCGAGAATAATTATTATTCTGTAAAAGGTTTCAACTATCAAGTCGTACAAATGTCATCAGATCAATTACTGCATAGAATAAAAGAGGAACAATCAATTCTAAATTGGCAGGATTCACTAAGAGTTATGTTATACATAATCAGTAATGGTGATAAAATCCGCGAAAGTATTTTTAGAACGAATAAAAAACTAGAATTTTTGTATAATTCCCAAAATAGAATATTTGGTATTGTGAAGCGAGTTTTTGCTCCAGATCCTATTGCGGCTTTAATAATTGGAAAAAACAGGCTTTTAAGGTTATTAAATATAATTCGATATAATTCGGAAGATATTTCATTTACTGCAAATAGCATAGATAGGAATTCGCTACTTATAAGTGATTATCGGGTAATTTTACAAGGAAGAGAACCGAGAATCAATCGTCGTGAGTGCATGAAATTTCAAGGGACAAAAATAAGTTTGCATTTGAACAGAATTAAGGTCTGTAAACAGAACGAATTACAATCTAATTTTCAGAACATAATGCATTGGTATGGTATGCACTTGGATGCTCAGTATGATGCAGAAAAGTTTCTATCTCTCTGGATTGGATTGGAGAAAATGTTGAGCAATTCTGAAACACGGAAGATTGGTGAGACTATAAGTGAATCTACCTCCAAAATAGTTTCTCTATATTATTTAAGAAAAGTACTAAGGAATTTCTGGCTTGATATTTCGAGATTAAATTTGAGTAAACAATTATCATCAACTTTTGAAATCGAAGTCGAAAATAGTAGAGTTAATGAATCCGATCTATTTTTCGCTATAAAGTTCAAAGCCTCTGAAATGAAGGAAAAAATTGAAACACTCATTAATGGAAAACTGATCAGAACTCGATTAACAGATTTGGAAAATATATTTTCAACAGCAGATAATTTAGCTAATTGGATTAGATCCTATAACTATCATGTTAATAATAGCATGTGGCGATTATACTCAATGAGAAATAAAATTGCTCACGAAGCTTATGTTGATGCCGATCTTAGCCCCTATCTTAAACAGCTTAATTATTTTTTTAGAATTTGTTATGATAACTTATTATATGTGGCTTCAAAAAATAAATCTGTTACATTAGAAAATTTTATTCAACTTTATTCCCAGAAATATAACGAAATATGGGATAGGGAACAAAGGAGTTTAGTTTACATGTTTTACGATTTATTGAAAGAAAAGGATATAAAAAGGCTCCATTTACTCAAAGTTGATTTAAAAAACATATTAATTGATCCTCCAATTTTATAAATTTAGAACTGATTTTTTTGTTTGATAATTGAAAGTATAACTCATTCATTTTATAAATTATTCAAGAGATAACACGAGATGAGCGAAATAATAAATTTAAACCAGTGGCAAAAGAAAATAAACTAGATGATGATATTTTATTTTATAAAATTAGAAAAAACGTATATTCGCCTACCTCGGATGCAAACATAATTTCATACGGATCGGAGGCTTCTGTAGATCTGGGAAAAGATTAGGATTGGATATATAATCCTGGCGGATAAGCCAATTGATACAAAATTAAAAAATGAACTATATGATTGTTTCTATATCCTCATTCTCCTCGAATCCTGAATGCCATTTTCCAAACGACTATCCTGTTTCCAATCCCGCGCGGGCAAACAGGATGGTGCTTGCGCTCAATATCGGCTAATAACGTCGCGGTAAATCAAAACCCGGCGTCATCCTCAACCAAACAGACCAACCTTAACATATCGAAACAATATTCTGGAACATGATATGAGTTCATAGCCAATGAATGATTATCAATTTAAAAACCCTCTTGAAATTTATCATGATTCTTTTTATCTTTATCAAAAAAAATTCAATCGATCGAAATCGATGACAGAAAAATTTTGGAGGAAATGAGAATGTTAGCCCGAATCATTCGGAAAATGGTGTTATTTATTCTATTAAGCGGACAGGTTGTCAAATTTCATCATATTCCCCAGTGGGAATTTCACGTTATTCCCCACTTGTTTTTAATCTAGCGATATAATAAACAGATTAAAAATAAGAGTCAAGCGTTTTCAGTTTTTGGTTTAAATTTTTTTCGATACGATTCAC
>WJKD01000161.1 GCA_014729315.1 Promethearchaeota archaeon
AATAAGAAAACCTTCCTCTAGAAAGCCACATTTTTTATACAAGTGCTTAGCTATGTCGTTATCTTCAGCGACTAATAAATAGACCTTATGTAGCTTTAACTGATTAAAAGCTCGATCAAGGATTAAATTAATTGCTCTATAGCCGTGGCCCTTTCCACGCTCGCTCTTATTCCCTATAGTGATTGAAAGGCTTCCGTGCTTTGAGGGCCAGTGAATTTTTTCAATTGCGATATTCCCTAAATATTGAGAACTTTCGTTCTCAATCGCGTAAAAATAATCTACATCGCTTTCTATCTTAGTCTTCAACCATATTTTTTCCTGTTCCCTGGTGAATGGTTTCGTAAAATATGCATATCTTCCAACAACTTCTTGATCATTTACCCAACTCATCAAGTTATCGAGATCTTCCAGAATTAAAGGTCTAATTTTTGTTTTCTTATATTCTAACATAAAAAAATAAAGATGTGTTTTTCTTTACATTTCTTCAAATTTTCTTCTATATTCAGAATAATCGCACAATTTTGCGACGCACCTTACTGGTCTATCCCAAAACTGAAACAATACTCCTCCATTTTCTCGAATTTTTTTAGACCAAGAACTTGAAAAATTTTGAGGGTTTATGTAAACAATTGGTACTGAATATCTTTTTGAAGTTTTAATGGTGGGTTTGATTAAGATTTGCTCAAGAGGTTGGTCAAAACTTTTTTCTATTTGTTCAAGATCGATGTGACTGCTAATTTGTTCGTTAGAGATATAACTTTTTAACACATCTTGAAATCCAAATACCCCATACATAATAATCACGTCAATTTCTCCAGATCTCATCAAGGTTTTTGGTAGAGCGACATAGTAATTATACAAATTCATATCAAATGTACTATCAATTGGATTTCGATACGAGGCAGTTTTAGAGAGCATGCTTTTTAACTTTTCCTTTAAAGATTTTGAAAATTCAGGGACTACTAATCCGCATTTTTCAGCATGATTGGCTATCATCGCTCCAGGTCCTCCAGAATTAGTTATTATTCCTAATCTTCTCCCCTTAGGATAGATACCTCTTGTTAATAACAAAGCAGTGTCTAAATACTCCTCCACTAACTCCGTTTTAATTATGCCCGCTTCTTTAAAAACTCCTTCATATATTCGAGCATCACCACCGAGAGATCCTGTGTGACTTTTAATTGCTCTATCTGCTGCTCCAGTTCCGCCTCCAACATGAATGGCGATAATAGGCTTTTTGGGCGTGATTTCTCTTGCTAGTTCTAGAAATCGTTTTCCTCTCTTTATTTCTTCGATGTATAATCCAATAACTCTAGTTTTATCATCTTCCTTAAAGAATTCTAAGCAATCAACAATATCAACATTAGCCTCATTCCCTACTGAAATTGATCTACTTAGCCCGAGGTCTAGATTCCTTGGATCAAACCATATATGACTTGCTAAAGTCCCGCTTTGCGATGCAATAGAAAAGTATCCTCTTTGAATCTTTTCCCATATTGCAGTATTAAATATGCTATTCTCGTCCTCTGGATCATACCAGCCGTTGTAGATTCCTAAACAATTAGGTCCAATAAATCTCATACCGTATTTCTTTGCTATGTTTGAGATTTGATACGTAAGAGAATTCTCTCTGTCCCCCGTCATCTCTCTGAATCCACCTGATATTAAAATTATGTTTTTTACGCCTTTTTGTCCACATTCTTCAAAAATCTGAGGCACGACCTTAGGAGGTAAGACGATCACTACTAAATCGGGAACTTCGGGAACATCCTTGATGCTTTTATATGCTTTCAATCCCATAACATTGTCTAAGCTTAGGTGTATTGGATAAATTTTCCCCTTGTAGCCGTAAACGATGAGTCCCATTAATTGCAAGGTGCCGATACCAGAAGCTTTATTATTGGCACCATAAAACGCTACGCTTTCAGGATTTATTAATTCGTTTAAAAAGTGGTTTGACATTTTATATCTCAATAAATTAATTTTAATTAAGAATTCAAAATATTTACCTAAAAACTATTTATGGAATTATTATATTTCCTTTAAGTTTACATATTTTTAATCATTTTAGTTTTAGCTTCAAAACCGCTTTCTTCGCATTATTTATTCTTTATTATGTTCTTTTAAAAGAAAATACTTTTTACTACCCTTCCTGTATATTTGGAGCTTTTTTCCGGCGCTCATTCAAATCTTTTACAATCCTAGCGTTCTTTTCTGAAGTTAGTGGATATGCAAAGAACATGATTAAAGCTGCAATCAAAGCTAACAACCCAGGAATTAAAACGAAAGCTAAATAAATACCTTGAATACTTTGCGATGTCTGTTCTACATTAGGAGTATAACCAGTAAGACCTAGAACTATGGCGGCTGTTGCAGCGCCGATCCCATTTCCTGCTTTTTGAATAAATGAAGTAAGAGAAGCAATAGCTCCTTCAGCTCTGTAACCTTTCTTCCATTCCACATAGTCAGTATTATCTGCTTGCATGCCATAAAGCAGCATCTGGAAAAAACCTTGCCCAGTCCCCAATAAAATATAAATCGAAAAAATTATTAGTATACTATTAGGATTTGTGATAAACATTAGAAATGCTGAAACCGAAGCAGCTAATAAACCTATTCCCATTGTTTTCTTCTTCCCTATTCGATTAGCAAGAGGATTGCCTATGCTAAAACCAATAAAGATTCCTAGTACACTGAATATTAAAGCAATACCAATCAACTCAGGTTTTCCAACAATGTAGGTCCAAAAGTAGATTGCTGCTGCGGTATACGCACCGATTGCAATGGTCGTTATTAAACTTACAATAAAAAGCGTGAAAACTGCCTTATTAGTGATAATTTTTCCTAGATATCTTATATTATATTTTTCTTGTGAAATAGGTCTGATTTTTTCTTTAACTCCTAAAGTCCCTAATGATGAAAAAATGAAAACAAATAAACACACAATAATAATCCAAAAGTGATAACCTTGTTCTACGTTTGGAAAGCTAGATACAAAAGGTATCGTTAAAGCGGTAAAAAGAACTGCACCGGTCAAGTAGCCTATACCCTTTATTAAACTAAGAGAATTGCGATCTTTTTCTTTATCGGACATAACAGGTATTAGAGAATTTAATGGGATATCCATCAAATCAAAAGTGATTCCAATCAGTATATAGGATACATAAGCAATTATTAACTTTCCGCTTAGCGCTAGACTTGGACCTAACCAAAGTATTAAGAAATTTAATGAGCAAAGCAAACTGCCTAACACGAGATACGGCCGAAACTTTCCCCATTTTGTGCGTGGAAGATGGTCGACGATGTATCCTATTAAGGGGTCGTTAAACCCATCTAAAACTCTGGCTACTAAAAATAAAACAGCTACAGCAAGTATATTTAAACCAACAACATCAGTATAGAATATTAAAAGAAATGCGTTTATAACTGTCATTATTGGAATATTACCAATGTTCGCAATGAAGAAGGAAACCTTTTCTTTTTTCTTAAGCATACTTCTATCATTTAGAATTTCCAAGCTTTCCATATTTTTTCACAATAATTTAATTTGTAGTAGGGGATTTGATTGAAACTATTTGTTTTATTCTTTAATAAGAGATATAAAATTTCCCTTAGATTTCCTTTTACTTTAAAAGACCTATTTTTTTAAATGTAGTTTTCCAGTAATATTAGAATATAAGAAATATATATAAATCAAATTTTACTTAATAAAAATATATAGTGGTTATTTCTAAGGTATAAGAAAACCATGTTTCCTCAAAACGAGAGTAAAATAGAGAGCGATCGGAAAAAATATCGGAGTATAAAGATCATTTGCCCCAAATGCAATAATAGCAAATGGATTAAAGTTCCTTCTCAAATTCTTAAACAAAGCGAACACTTAACGACAATCTCGATTCCTGGAGGACTCAATTGCGAACATAGCTTTCAAATTTTTGTAGATAAAGAATTCAATATTAGAGCGTATCAACTTTGTGATTTTGAAATATCTAAAATGGAATTCTATGAAGGCGGTCCAGAATCGTTAAAAGCTGAGAAAACATCGTTAAAAGAAGATTATATAAATTATAATTTATCTGTGTTCATAAGAGATGTTGTAGATTTAATCAGAACAGCATTTAACGAAAAAAGTATATTAGGAGGGGCTCTTTTTACAAGTGAGGGAAGAATGTTATATTCTTCGCTTCCAGACAAAGCATATTTTCAAATAACGAGAGAAAAGCATTTACAAGAAACTCAAGAGAATGAACACCTTAAGAATAAGATTTTCATCTTCAATAACGACGACACTCTAATTCTAGAATATTTAAGAAAAGAACAGTTTAGTTTGGTGCTTATTGTCTTCTTTTCAAATAGTATAGAAATTCCAGAAACTCTAACTTACTTCCAAAAAATCAAATTTCGAATATTAGATCTATATGATACTAGATTAAACTCGGGTAAAAAACCTGGAAAATATTGGATATATTCAAAAATTACCCGAAAATCCTTATTAAAAGATCTGGACAATATTAAATTAGAAACTATAGATTTGCATCTTTCCCGTTCCGTAATTCTTAATCTAAAGGAAATTCTCCTTGGTTTGAAAAAACAAGAACTTTTCGAAGGAAAAATATACATTTCTGAGAGGTATGTAAAGCTAATGGAAGGTATGAATGGAATGCTAAAAGATGCTACATTATTCATGAATAAGTTAAATAAATTTCCTTAATAGCCTTCTATTTCTTAAATTTTGACTCGATAATTTTTAAGCTTTCTCGTTCCTCTTAAGATATATAGACCATTGTATTTTAACATTCTATAAATATTTTTATAGTCATATAGTTTATATGCACTCTGACTTTTCAATTGCCTTTATTAGTATTTTACTTTTATAATGAAAGATCGATTATACAAAATTGAGGAAAAAGGAAAATACGGATTTATCGATTATAAAGGAAATATCATTATCACTCCAGTTTATGATTGTGTAAGAGAATTCAGTGAAGGCGTAGCTTGGGTGAATCTCAAAGGCTTCAAAAGTTATTACGATTGCTTGGGGGGCAAATGGGGTTTTATTAATGAAAAGGGAAATATAATCCGAGATATCAATTTAGATCTCGTGAATTTAATCACTTTTAGTGAAGGCCTATCTTGGGTAATGTTCGGCGAAAATAAATATGATGGCAAATGGGGGATAATGAATATAAAAGGAGAATGGGTTGCAGAACCTCTTTTTAACTTCGACAAGGTTTTTGCGTTCCAAAACGGAGCTGCAATTGTGGAATCTAACAATAAAAAAGGTTATATAGATAAAAGAGGAAGGGTTATATTTCGTCCTCAATTCGATTCTGTGGGAGCTTTCTATGATGGGATTTCTTGGGTAAATACTGGTGCTCAAGAAGATCAAAATGGATTTTTAATAGGAGGAAAATGGGGTCTTGTAAATCTTAGCGGAAATTTTCTAAAACATTTTCAATATGAATGTATACAAAACTTTTCGGACGGAAATGCATGGGTACGCAGAACGAAAATGGGCAAATGGGGTTTAATTGACAGTGAGGGTCGTCAAATTCTTGATTTTAAATATGAGAAGGTCTTCAGATTTGTCAACGGTGAAGCTATTGTAAAAAAAGATTCCCAATGGCGCCTAATTAATAGCAACGGAAACTCGATTATTCTATATGATGACAAAATCCAAGATTTTGAAGAATTCAGTCGTGACTTAGCAAAAATAAGATGTAATGGAAAATATGGTTTTATTGATAGAGAAGGGAATATTTTGCTGGAACCAAGATTTGAAGTTATAATAAATTCAGAATACGCTGCGTGGGTAAAAAGGGATGAGATATGGATGATTTTCAATAAAAAAATAAAAAAGCTTATCAAACCAAGCATAAAAATTGAATATGTATATCCGTTTATCGATGATTACGCTTTAATCCAGAACTCGCAAAATAAGTGGGGTATGATAGATATAAAAGGTGGTATCCTTGCCGAAACTAAATACGATTATGTTGCGTATCCTTTGGATAATCATGTATGGGTGAATATCGGAGGAAAAGTTGGATATAGTGGGATTAGAGGAGGTAAATGGGGCTTAATAGATCAGAGTGGTAATTTTATCGTGAAACCAAGATTTACTCAAATTCATGATTTTTGGGGTACTGAGCTCCTAGATGCTCAAATTAAGAATAAAAAATGTTATATCAATAGGAAAGGTGAAATCGTTTGGAGCCAATAATCTCATCTTTTCGTAAGAATTTTTTGTAATGATGAGTTTTTTGTAAATAATGAATTCTGAGGAATTAAAATCTGTAAAAGCTTTCGAAAAGGAGATTTCCTTAGAGAAAGGAGAGGAACTCAGTTCATCTTACAAGATTAGATCATACGATCAAAAACTTAAATATATGGAGAGTAAAAACATTTCTCAGAAATCCATTAAAGAAGTAGTAGAACATTTTTTTTCCGAAAAAAATGACATTATTAGTGAGAAGACGAAAAAATCGATTCAACATATCATTTTTTCTCCACAAGATCGTATGATAATTGTCATCACGAAATCAGGTAAAGAGATTATATGGAATAGAGATAAACTCATTGATCAATATGGTTGGTATTTTTTTATCGCAAAGTCAGATGCAAAATATAGAAAAAAGCATCAGAAAAAAAAAGGTAAGGAAGAAAAAACGATTAGCACTGAAGAGTATCAATATCACGACTCAGCGATCGCTATAAAAAAAAAGAAAAATATGAGAGGATTATATCGGACTAAAGAATACTACCAATATTTTAATAAAATAAAATCCAAAAATATTCCACAAATGGATTTTAAAGAAGTTCTAAACGATTTTTTCTTCAGCAATGATGAGATTCCCATAAAAGAAAAAAAAGCAATAAAAACAATTAATTTTTACGAAAGAGAAAAAGTTATCGTTGTAAAATCTCTTGTTGGAGATAAAATGTATAAAAAATTACCAAAATTAGTTGAAAAATATGGTTGGTATTTTTATATTACAGGTGTACCTGTGGGTGAGAGTGAACTTTCAATAGCAATAGATAATGTGGAAAAACGATACGATAAGAATTTCATCGCTAAATTAAATGTTAAAGATGAAACAGACCCCAATGAGAAAATAAGGGTGACTCTTTATCCAATAGTGCTAAAACCTAATCATAATTGCGTAATTTTGGGGTTGGGTAGATTAAATTTTTTATTAGATTGTGGAGTTTCAGAAGAATATTTTCATTATATTGACGAATATCTTGAAAATTTAAGAGACTTAATCTCTAATGCTGAAGGAGGTAAGATCGTGCTTTCGGAAGGCAAAGACGAAAGCGCTAATATTGAGGAGATTGAAAAAATAAGAAATTTTGAAGAAAATTCAGATGAACAAATTGGACAAACTGAAGATCAAGGTAAAAAAATCAAAGTTAAAAAAGATGGATTAGAAGAGAAAAACGAAAATGAGCAATACGACGTGAAAGGGATTGCCGAGGAGCCCAAAATTGATGCAATATTTATTTCTCACAGCCACTACGATCATATAAGTGGTCTCAAAGACTTAATAGCAAAGTATCCCGATGTTCCTATCTTATGCTCAAGAATTACGTTAGATTTATACCTGCTTCGAGATTCTAATTTTCTCAAACAAGAAATGCAAGATGAAATCGAAGAGATTGATTATAAAAATGTGGTAAAGAATGTAATTTATGTGGAAAACGGAGAAAAAATTGAATTTGAGGATTCAAACTGTTATCTTTCTTTTTATCACGCTGGACACATGCCCGGAGCATTGATGATGCTGGCAAAATCAAGAAACTATAGATTTCTTTACACTGGGGATTATACTTATTGGGACATTACGCCTTTTGCAGGAACTCGAAGATTTCTTGACCAGATTTCGCGCCCCTTGGATTTTTTACTAATCGACGCCTCTTCAGCAGACGAAGAATTTGGAGACCCTACTAAACATTTGGATAGTTTGCTTTTATTTTTAGAGCAAAAAGCAGAGTATGGTGATAATTGCTTAATTGGAGCGGATCCATCCAGTTTAGCGATAACTATAACACTTGTTATCTGGAGATACTTTCGAAAAAAACAATTGAGAAAAGATTATAAAAAACGACCAAATATCTATGTCGATCAGATGGTTAAGAAAAATATACAAGTCATTAACCATAGATATAAATATATTTACGGGCCAATTTCTCGATTAATTCGAGATAAAGCTAATCCATTTAATTCTATAAAACTTAGATGGTTTAATCACGATGATTTAGATTTTTTAAGAAAAAAAAATAATATTATAATCTCTCATCCACCTGATTTAAGTTATGGAATAATAAGAACAATAATTAACGCAATTGGAAGAAATCCTCACAATTTAGTATTTCTTGCAGGAGCAATACATGAAGAACCTGGCCTAAGCCTTGTTTCAAAGGAAACCAATGGCAGTGAATCTTCAGAAAATAATAGATTTAAAGAAATTGAATTATCTGAAACATGGAAGCTGCCTTTTAGAGCATTATTGCTCAATACATTTGCACCTCAAATGAAACTTAAACTTCACGGTGATTTCACTCAATTAAAAGAGATGATAAAAAATTTAGAACCAAAGGAAGTGTGTTTTTTTCATCAATCCCTGAATAAACTTATTGATGTAGCCGATAAAGTTAGTGAATTAGGTGTAGAAAAAGTATCCGTTCCAAAAAAAAGAAATTTACTCATATTAAACAGTATTAATTAAAATGAATTTATGAATGAATAACACTTGAACAACCGATCACTTTATTTAAATGATTTGGAAGAAGTAGATTTTAAGCTTTCTTTCTTTAATTTTAATAAAAAAAAATATATGTTTACTAACCTATTTCTATCTAAGCTTTTACTTTAATAAAATATTGAAGCATGGTGGGGAAAATGTACACAGATAAGGTTATGGATCATTTTAGAAATCCTCGTAATATGGGTGAAATGATAGATGCCGATGCAATGGGTGAAGCGGGCAATAGTGTCTGTGGTGATCTTTCTTATATGTATATAAAAGTAAAAAAAAACAGAATAGTCGATATATCTTTTCAGACTTTTGGTTGTGCCGCCGCTATTGCTACATCAAGCGTTATAACAGAGATGGCGAAAGGAAAAACCTTAGAAGAAGCTATGAAGATAAATAGAGAGGACGTTGCGAAGGCTCTCGGGGGACTTCCTGAAAAAAAATTTCACTGTAGTAATTTAGCGGCAGATAGTTTACACGAGGCGATTAGAGAATATCTTCGTTCAAAGGGGACTACCCAAGACTAAAACTATTCCAAAATAATATTTTGATTTAAAATAATTCCCTCATTAGGCTGATTGTATATCTTTTTGTCTGATTAATAATTGATTGAAGTCTAGAAATTATTAATGTTGTATTCGATTCGAAAACAATGATCAAAATAGACATTTTGATAATCATCAATAAGAAGAAATGGTTCTATTCACAAAAACGATTTATAAAATTATTTAGCTTTTGGTTTTTTCCATTATAATTCCTGAGTTTTCAAGAGGAATAATTCTCTAACATATATTTATATTTTATATATTTCCAAAATTTCTATTTGTTTTTTATAGGTATTTCTTAAATTTTTCTTCTTTATATTATACTTACATTTAAGTATAAAATCAAGTTTGAAGTGATTGCATATAAAAATAAATAGTATGGAGGGAAAAATTAAATGTTGTTTCACGAAACAGCTATGGATCATCCTCATATAATGGACGGGTGGTTTAACATTTTCGGAGTTTATTACTGGATTTTTATGATAACCTTTTGGTCTATTTATATTGGATCTAGTATAATTTTTGCTTACTTTGTGCATAAAGATGCAATAAAGAGAAATATTACAAATTCAGAATTTTGGTTAGTTATCGCTTTAATATTCAATATTGTGGGAGTTATATTATACTTGTTAGTCCGCCCCAATTATAGCTTAGTCGAAAATTAATTTGGTGATTACTAAAAGATTTGATCAAATCTTTTCGTGTTGACCCAGTATCTAATACTTTAAATGAAATCTTTTTACTTCAATTTAAAAAAATTGTTAATCATTATCTTTTTTTTACAATTTATAAACAGAATTTATAATATGCTGAGTTGTTTACAATGTATTAGTA
>WJKD01000162.1 GCA_014729315.1 Promethearchaeota archaeon
TATCTCGGACGAAGCATTTTTCGATGTGCTCGAAACGACCACGGCTCCGGTCATCGCCAGCCATTCCAGTGTGCGGGCAATTTGCGATAATGTGCGGAATCTCTCCGACGATATGCTAAAAGCGCTGGCTGAAAATGGCGGCGTTATTCAAATCTGCATCTATACAGAATATGTGAAAAAACCGAAACCGAATCCGGAACGGGAACAGGCGCTGGCTGCACTTCGGGAGAAATACGGACCCTGGGAAGATGTGAAAGATCAGGAAATTAAGAAGCAATATCGAAATGAGTATTACGATATCCGGGAAAAATATCCGGTGGAAAAAGCGACGGTGGCAGATGTGGTGGATCATATCGATCATGTAGTGGAACTGATCGGTATCGATCACGTGGGGATTGGCACGGATTTCGATGGCGGCGGTGGCGTCATCGGATGCGATGATGTCTCGGAAATGCCGAACATCACCCGCGAGCTGGTTCGTCTGGGCTATTCGGATAAGGATATCGAAAAAATCTGGGGCGGCAATTTCATGCGGGTCTTCCGGGAAGTGACGGCGCACGCAGCAGCAAATTAATTGGTATCTGAGCGAGAACACAAATATTTGAGATCCTAAGAGAAGTCAAATGATGATTATTACTCCTTGAATTTTAATCATACTTCTATTGCGCTCATCATTATCGAATGAGTTTTCGTTAAATCACATGCTGTGCGTCTTCAAATCATTTGTTTATTGATGTTTACCAGTAGAAGGCTGGGGAGGATTAATCCATATATTTATTATGGATAGGTTTTTATTTTGTGAGATTCTATTACTTGTTACATCACAAAATTTTTCAAATTTCCTATCTTTGCTCTCATCAAATATTATAAAATATCCAATGCGCTGATATGGTTTATTTTCTAAATATATCTGAAGTTGTTGTGTATCTTTGTAATTACTACTAAGTTTGGTTTCGATGACAATCTCCAAATTATCATGGAGTAACATTATATCTAAAAAACCACGACCATCTTGGACTTCTTTGTATACATATCCGTGGTTGTCAAAAAAGCCTGAAATCCTTTGCAAAATCAATTCACGTCCAAATTTTTCCAAAGGATTTCCACCATTGAATATTTCTCGCCAAGATAACCTTTGAATTTCGTATTTTGTGTGTATAAAAAATTTGATTAATTCATCTTTTGTACTTGGAACTAATAATTCAATAATCGATTCGATACATGGGAAAACAATTTTTACAAATTTATCTTTTTTAATATCATTATACAAAAAGAAATCACCTTTAATATTTTTTAATTCTGTAAGAAAATGTTGAATAGACAAAGAAGATTTCTTTGCTAAGTCTAATGAGATTCGAAGTACAGTTAATAATAAATTTTGCTTGTCGACCCATTGTTGTAATAAAAAAAGATTATTTAAATCATTTATTAATACTCTTGGTATTTCATGATTATTTGTCATTTTTTAAAATAATATCAGAAATTCTAAATATTTTTTCATATTGATTTTTCTGATATATTACTTCTCCATTTTGTATTGATTTATCGATCAGTCCAATTTCGTGAAGCCTTTTTAAATAATTGGTTACGTTCGATTGTTTTTTGCCAATTTTTTCAGCCAAAAGAGATACATTTGATTTTCCGTCAACATTCAAATAAGCTTTGGATAATGCTTTGGATTTTTTAAATATACTCTCTATGAAGGATATTGCTTCTTTGTTTGAAGCTAACGATAATGAAAGTTTATTATCTATATTATCAATTTTTGCTTGTATTTTTTTTATTTCGTAATATAAATCAGGTGTTTCAGGCATTGTAGATTTCCCATGAGTTTGAATTTATTAAATGTTTATTCAGCTTTTATGTCGAAGTCTTCAAGCATGAAACTTTTTTCATATCGCCCTTTGTATTTAGGAGATTCTTTTACAATTCCTATTTTGATCCACTTTTTCCAGTAATTACTGACAGTTGGTTGTGTAACATTTGCTAATTCGGCAATTTCTTTTTGACTTCTGCCGTCTGAATAGTTGTATATTTTTTTTGTTTCAGTAGTTGGCAGAGCAAGTTCTAATATTTCTTTTACTCTTGGTATAGAGGTGATTTTAATCCATTTTTCTATACTTTGTAAAACTGATAATATTTCTTCAGAATGTTGATCTGATTGCATGACTAACCTCATATTATTTTTTGGGGATACTCTTTTTTACCGATTTTATGTATGGTTATTAATTTATCTTTTTCTAATACAACTTTGAATTGTCTGATTGCTTCAACCGTAACATTAACCTTTTTTGATATTTCCTGTAGGCTATGTTCACCGTCAAATAATTCGTACATTTGAGTACGTTTATCAGTTGTTAAGTAATTATCTTTTATGATATTTTTTAAAGTATAGCGATGACATGCAAGTATTATTTCTAATTTTTTATTAATTTCTTCTAATGTTTTTTCAATTTTATTATTTGTGTCCAATTTAATTATCCTTTTGGTTTAATTATAAATAGATTATAAGTTAAGATAAATAACTTCATTATAATTAATAGAAGTAAAAGTAACTATTAAATATAATATATTTTTCCAAGAAAGCAAGAAGAATTTTATCAAGTTACATTTAATTAATATAGTGATATATCTTTTAAAAGCCAAATATATAGAACGAGGACAACGGGAATGATTAAAAAATAATTAATCAGGTTGACGTTTGTGTGCAATGGGGATGAGTTCAAATTGAATAGTGATAGAATTTAATCCAAATCTTGGATTAGAGGTAATCCAATCTATAATAACTGATTTGTGTATCACAACAGCCGGGCGCTGCTTTCTCCCTCATTTTTCTGAGTTACCGAAACAACTACCGGCATGATGTCCTTTATCTCCTCGACATGAGTGATAACGAAAATCTGACGAAACTGGGACGAGAGATGCTGCAGCGTGTTCATGATCAGCTCTTTGCGCTCCTCGTCCTGGGAGCCGAATATTTCA
>WJKD01000163.1 GCA_014729315.1 Promethearchaeota archaeon
GGATTACGGAGCGTTAAATTTAGAGCAAGTCGATTTCCTTAAAAATATCAAAGATTCATCGAATCATTTATTAGAATTAATTAATAACATATTAGATATCTCTCAAATTGAAGCTGGAGAGATTAAGATAGTAAGCAAAAAAATCAATTTATATAGCTTAATCCCTCAAATAATCTCTTCACTTAAACCTCTTTACAAGAAAAAAGGATTATTTTTTAAAATAAAAGGATTAGAGTATGATAAAATTATAAATACTGATCCTATAAGATTTAAGGAAATTCTCTACAATTTAATTAGTAATGCCATTAAATTTACTGACGAAGGAGGTATAATCCTTAAAATTCGAGAATTAGAAGGTTCATGGGAATTTAAGATAAAGGATACGGGCATAGGAATTGCCGAAGAAAATTTCGATCTAATTTTTAAGGAATTCAAACAAATCAAATCCCCATATATAAATTCTGGAAAAGGAACGGGTTTAGGATTACCTTTAACAAAAAAATTAGTAAATCTCTTGAATGGTGAAATATATTTTTTTAGCAAATTAGGAGAAGGGAGCACATTTACTTTTTTATTACCCAAAAAAACCCAAATTTAAATTATTGATAATTATTTTTGAAAATAATAGTGCTGATATTACGAGAAGCTAAAAAATTTCCTGGATTTTTTATTTAATAAATATTTAATTATCTTTACAAGCTCTTTTTCTATTTTTGACGTATCTTTAGTATCTATGGGTGTTTTCAACTATTTTAATAAGATAAAATTAAGTTTTAATATTGTTTTTAGTTTTGGTTAATGCTATATCTTTTGTCCTAACTAAGTAAAAATTCGTGCTCTTACTTGGAAGTTATCAAAATTTTTTCATTTTTAATATAACTTGAGCGAGATGCAAAAGTTCTATTTTTGGAAATCGTATTTGCTGATTAATCGGTTATATTTAATATAATAAACTCAAAAATAGTTTAATAAAATTTAAAAAGTTTAAAAAAAAGGGCTCTTTCTCTCAAGCATTCCATAAGATTATAAAATAGAATTTAAATTTCACACTTTTAGATGATTTGAATGAACGAAAATGAAATAATAAGTATATTAAAGGAAAATATAATCGAAGGTTTTATTGAAGAATCTATCGAGTATATAAAACTCGCTATTGATAAAGGAATTGAAGCTAAAACAATCCTAAATGAAGCGATTATTAAAGGAGCAGGGGAAGTTGGAAAAAAATACGAAAATAAAGAATATTTTTTAGCCGATATGATCCTTGCCGGAGACGCCATCAACGAATGTATGAATCTAATAAAACCAATTCTTAAAGCAAATAACGACGAACCTATAGGGACGATAATGATCGGAACACCTGAAGGAGACATTCATGACATTGGGAAAACTCTAATCATCTCATTACTGCAAGGTCAAGGTTTTAATGTGATTGATTTAGGAGTTGATATACCTCCTTCTAAATTTGTAGAAGAAGCCAAAAAAGTTAATCCAGATATTATTGGCATGAGCGGTTTAATTACAGTGACAATCTCAAAAATGAGAGAAACCGTTGTTGAGCTCAAGAACGCTGGTATCACGTCTAAGATAATCTTAGGAGGGGGCGTTTTGTCCGAGGAAACCTGCAAAAGCATAGGTGCTGATGCGTGGACCAAAGATGGATGGGAGGGGGTAAGAATTATAAAAAATATGTTAGGAATAAAGGGAGCTAGCTAAAATGTCATACAATTGGAATTCATCTATATCCAGACTTTTAAAAGGATTATCTGGTTCTAAACGAATAGATCAAGTTCCTTATCTTCCATTATGCGGTGAAGATACGATTGCTCGTATTTCAGGTAAAACTGTAAGAGAATTAATAAACTCTCCCGAATTATACGCGAAGGCGGCAATAGATTCTTACGAGTTTCTCAAGGCCGATATCGTATCAATTCCGACTGCATATACGGGTCCTGCCGAGGCGCTTGCGTTTGCCGAGGTTAATGGAAAAATGGATGCAATAAGTTGGTACGATTATAAGGTTTTTATGATTAAACAAGGAGCAGTGTGTAAAACTAAAAGCGATATCGAGAATTTAAAATTACCAGACCATAGTAAATCAAAACTCTGGATTAATTTATTTCAAGCAGCAAAAATTATTCAGCAAGAAATTAATTATCCCCAAAACTGTATATTAGGTTTATGGTGTGTTGTACAAGAATTAAGAGGTATCCAAGCATATAGAGATATGAGAAGAGATCCAAATTTGTTGATGAAGTTATGCGAAAAAATTTACGAGTCTTTATTAGATGCATATTATTATTCGGTTGATATATTAGGAAAACCCAGCTTTCTGACTATTGCGGGATATTCGTTTAATAGCCATATGATGAGTTTCGAGGACGCAATGAAATTTGAAGGAGATTTTATTAAACGATTGCAAAAAGAAATTAAGATTCCTTTCATCCTCCATAATTGCGGGACAGCTCCAAATTTCGACGAAGTATGTAAAGAAATTGATTTCATTGGCGTAAACGGTTCTCATCCCCTCGATATTAACTACTGGATAGAATTTCAGAAAAAATTTCCTAAAGTAGCGATTTTAGGGGCAAACATTGATGTAAGTCGCGAATTATTAAACGGAACACCTCAAGACATCGAAGAAAAAGTAAAAGAAAATATTATGAATCTCGCTCCTAACGGCAGATACATTTGTTCTCCTGTATGTAGCCTGCCCTGGGGTGTATCCTTACGCAATATTATGGCAATACCGAGTGCAATAGAAAAATATGGAAAAGAACCACATAAATTAAAAAAAACCGCATAACTCTTTTTTTCAAATCTTATTTTGACTTCAATCGAGTGCAATTTCCATTGTATAACAAGGTTAAAAAAAACTTTCTTAAGTAATAATATAGTTTTCTTAAACTCTTTCTAAGTTTCTACTTTTCTCCTAAATTACAATAAATAATGATTTAATTAATTATGGCTGGAAGATTCGTTAATTCTCGTCTTTTTTCTATATTGATTTAATAAAAGATTTTCCTCTCAAAGAAGCGGTCATTATATCGTATTTTTCAAAATCATTAAAATCATCTACATATTCAAACTCAACTACAGTTCCAGTTGACTTCCACGGGTTCTCTTTCATTAAGCCCTCGTCTCGATATATATAGATCTCACGATTCTTGAAGAATTTTGGATGACCAATTCTTAATTTAATTCCATCAAACCACACAGAAAACCCATCTTCGTAATCAAAATGTAAGTCATCGAGTAAGTATTCTATGATTTCTACTCGATATTTCAAATTTTCTTGAATTATTAAAATTGTCTACTTTGTTTATTTATATGTTTATATCCCACAAACTCAGACCATACAGTTTAAATTTTACTATCGTTCCTATTGAGATTCGTTCAAATTTTCCAGATAAAACAATGATAAAGCTAAAACCTAAAGATTTGATGGTTAATATTCTCTTAGGACCAATATCAATGACCACACCGCAAATCGAATAATTTCCGGGGCTTAACTATTTCATATAGGGATCTGTCTCTTTTTTGACAATTTTCATCTCGCTCACAAAATCTTGACTTGTTTCCACAAATATTTCTTGATATTGCCAAAGATCATAATTAAAATCACGAGCAGGAAGGTAAACAGTACTTTCCATTACTTGATCCGTTTTAAAGAAGAAGTCCATAAAGCGCTCATCAACGTTATCTTAAACGCCATAAAAAACACTCCTCCAAACGGATTGATTGAAATAGAGACCTCTATAGAGGGCAATTACGCACTAATTAAGATTAAAGACAATGGGATTGGGTTCACAGAGAGAGAAAAACAACAAATATTTGAAAAATTCGGTAAAATCGAAAGATACGGCGAAGTATTCGATTTAATATCAGAAGGGACCGGTCTAGGATTGTACATCGCAAATAAAATAATAAAAATGCACGATGGAGAAATTTGGGTTGAATCCGAAGGAAAATACGAGGGTTCTACTTTTTATATAACTCTACCTCTTAAAAAGAAGTAAATTCGTCATAACTCGTTATATTCGTATTTTTATAAGTTTTTTTCATTTAAAGGTGTCAGATACGCTTAAGAAGACAATTTGTTCCATTATCATTCATAGCTCGCTCAACATATTTTCGATATCAAGCCATCCATAGGACACAATGGTTCGAATGACTCCTTGGAA
>WJKD01000164.1 GCA_014729315.1 Promethearchaeota archaeon
AAAATAGCCAACCACTTCCTGTTCATCCCGATTTTCAAGTTTATTGACCTTTAAATCGGAAATTAATTGTTTGACTTCATCATCCGATAGAGTTGCTCCTTCAATTCTCGTTGATGAACCAATACTTTGTATTGTGGCAATATTTTTTAATTCTTTTAAAATGTCAATTTTCCGGCTTTCGAGTATTTCCCATTTCCCTTTAAACAAATCTATTTCAGAAATCAATTTTAAAATGTGTTGACTTGTTCGAAATTCAAAGTTTAATTTTTTATCCAGTGTATCCATAACCTATCCGGATGTTATCTATAAATTATACCCATAATATATCCATATTTTATCTATAAAGCACGTATTTTTATAATAACGTGGCTCTTTAGCGGGTGCGTCTTTTTGCGCTCCGCTGCAAGAGCAGGTTCGGATTTCTCAGGATACAATTTCAAAATACTCTGATTAATGATATTTTCCGAACCCTTGCCAAAGGATCACGACATCCTCATAACTCCACCAGTATTGTATCGAAACAGCTATTGTTTTCTGCCTTGGGAATATCGAATACAAGAACACATTTCCGGCTTTTGATACATCCGCCAAATAGATGTTGCCTTGGCTCGTTACGTTTAAGACGACGAGTTTTTTTTGCTCCATTAAGTCTTTCCCAATAAATTTATTCAGGACAGGCTCTTTAGTTTCCAGATGTTCGATACGGTATTGATAGGGTTCATCAAAAAAGTTCTGTGGCTCCGCCTTATCTTCAATGACTTTGCCATCCTTGATTTTCTTTTTCCACACAATATCCAGTTGGTATGTAATCTGTTGCGGTCTCTCCAATTGCTTAGATAATGCACTTTGAATAAAGAACAGTTCCAAGAGTATGGAAAACACCAATAGGAATGGCATATTGAATACTATATTGCGCTGTTTGTAAGGACTGTTTAGCATATCTTTCACCTCTTCAAGCTAAATGAAATAAAATAAAAGTATGTTCAATTTTATCTTGCTTCTATCTTTCGGGTTACTCTTGACTTTTTGCCGTTTGAGTTGACGCCATTGTTAGGTGATTATTCGATCATTCATATTAAAAAGTACCTATCATCTTGGCTTCCCAGTTTCCCCATTTTGGATTTATACTAAGTGTATATTCTACGTTTCCTTCAAATTGGTAAACGCTATTTTTATCTGTAATTATTCCTTTCACCCAAGTTTTAACAGGGTACGAATTGTCTTTTTGTTTTAAGCCAATTTTATGAATTTTTACAGTATTAAAAGTTACTTTTAATTGTTTTTCATTGATTCCTAAACTCATATCACGAGAATATTTATAAAACTCTTCAGCGGTTAAAATATTTCCTACTTTTTTTTGTGGACAAAAGTCTTTAATTATTGATTTTGGTATGGATGAAGCATGAATGGCTTTTTCAATTTCATCTTGAGATGGTTTGTTAGTACAACTTAATAAACATACAAAAATTAACATAAAAAGGAATATTGAAATGAATTTATTGAATGTATTGATATGTGTCTCAGACTGATTTATAAATTTTCCACAATTATTCATATTAAAGTCCTCCATAGAATTTATAGTCATACGACCAACCTAATAAGTATGATAGTTAATAGTAGTAAAAAAAGCAATGAACCTAAACAACCACTTTTTCTTTTTAACAGTGGATTTTCTGATAAAAATCTTTCAACATCTATTTCAGGTGCGAATTCTTTTAATATATTTTTCTGAACTTTTGCTGAAACGACACCCGCACTTGGGAAAAAAGCACCAGCAATATTTGTTTCTACATTTCGTAATATCTGATAGAAAAGAGGAGTATATTCTTTGGGCCGATCAGTGTCCTCATTTAATTGATGTCTGAATGTCCAATATGTTTTCGCTAAGTTAATAAATGGACCGCTTGAATAGCCATATACTTTCTCAAAAGAATTACCCATAAAATCAGATTTAATTTTTTCCAGAGGGCAGAAAGTTTCTCCTTTTATAGCTTTTTTAAAAAATAATCGTGTAAATATTTGTACAATCTGTAAGCATTGTTCCCGTTCAATAGTAGAATATTCCCTCATCGATTTAGCTTTTAGCAATAGGAAATCCCTATCTGATTTTGTGAACTCTTTTTTTTCCCATTCATCAAATCTAACATCTTCGCGAAATGGTAATTTATATGCTTCTTCAAAATATTTTAACCATTCTTCGTTGTTCATGATAAAGTCCCTCTTGTTAGATGATTTTATAAGTATAGATCTTTCTTCTTTAATATGAGTTACCTCAGATTTAGCAATATATCTAAATATTTGTGAATTTCTTGAGGAGTTCTATTAATCATATGCATGTTATTAAACTCATCGTTATTCATTTTTTTCATTAATATTACAATCCTTTTATAATCTTCTTTACTTTTAACTCTGGACCAAATTTCATTCGCGTCTTCATGTAATTCTAACAAGTCTATCATATCTCTTGAAGCATATTCTCTCCTTACAATCCATGATAGTGGTGTTCTTCCTTCATTATCTTCGGAATTTACTTTTGCGCCCATTGAAATTAGTAAATTAGCTATTTCGGTATCACCACCCTGGGCTGCAAAATGTAAAGGTGTTACATCATAATTTGTATTTGCATTAACATCTGCTCCATATTTTATAAGTAACTTTACAATTTCATAGGTTCCAAACTCAGAAGCAATATGCAAGGCAGAAATGCCTTTGCGATTTTTTAAATTAACATCAGTTCCACTATTTAACAATTCTTTGATTAAATTTGTGTCTTTGGACTTAACTGCTTTATGTAGTTGAGGGGTGGGTGAATATAAAATCCAAATAATAAAAAAAGAAATAAATATTAATCCCAAAATTTTTATAATTTTCATAATATATTACCACATAATAAATTTAGATTTTGATTTGAATGACACATCCTGCAAATCCCTGAGACTTACTGTGTAAACAATTAGTTTTGTCATTAACTTTGACATTTACTAATACAACAATGAACGGATCATAATAATACACCATCGCCCAACCCAAAAAAACATCCCGTAACGTCAATAAAAATTATCGTTTTAGAAGAACACTCGTTGGAAGATCCCGGATGTTTCGCGATCCGCGTTTGCTTACAAAATGCATATTATACAGAAAGATAAATGAAATTAATAGCAAGTATATTTGTGTCGGTAATAAAGTAAATGTAGTTAAAAAATAAAAATTTGTCAAGAACAATTTCGTTAATTTTTTATCATAACTTATTTTATTTAACTTTGTGGTAACTGAAGATTCGATAATTTACCGACAAAACTGTTCAGCTACCTTAAGTTCGTGCGGGCTGCAATACTGTTGCTTCGGGGGGGATGCATTC
>WJKD01000165.1 GCA_014729315.1 Promethearchaeota archaeon
GCAAGGCGGAACAAAGCAAACAAGACTTTAAACCACAGCTTACAAAACACGGGAAGTATGGGAAGGTTTGTCGAATTCTTAACCTACAAAGCGAAGCAACAAGGTAAGAGAATAATAAGAATTGACGAATCGTATACCTCTCAGAAGTGTGCGGAGTGTGGGAAGAAAAAGAAGCGTTCCCTCTCGGAACGCGTTATTATGTGCGATTGTGGTCATCGGCTTGATCGCGACTTAAACTCTGCGATCAATATCATGGCGAAGTTCTTACTACAAAAACAAAAACAAGAATTTGAAGACGATGGCGTATCGCATCAACCCTCTTTGAACGAGGAATCCTTTCTCCAAAAATGGAAGGGGTTTACTACGACACACAGCCCTAAGATATGCCCACCGGCAAACGCTTAGCGGACTCGTAGAGAATCTCACACCTTTAGGTGTGAGTAGTTCAATCCATTATTGTTATTGAGTGCAAAAAATTATAAACAATCGTACTTATTTCTCATTTAATTATGAAAAAAATAATATTCCCATTATTTGTTATCTGTATTATTTCTATAATCCGCGGGATTATTATTATTTAATTCATAAAAGAAATTTTAAACTCGTTTTGAACTTTCTTGCCCTTGATACTCTTTCGATTTAAAATTTCTTGAATTTTTAACGAATAAATACAGTAAATATAAGAGGTGTTAGATGCATTGGAAAAAAAGGTATACATTTATGACGCTACCCTTAGAGAAGGGAGTCAAAAAATAGGAATTAATTTTTCAGTTGAGGATAAGATTCGCATCTTAGAAAGAATTATAAACGACCTCCATCTTCCCATGATTGAGGTAGGATGGCCTGGATCGAATCCCAAAGATGTCGCTCTATTTAAGAAAATCCAGACACTTGAGAATAATAATGGAACTAGAATATTCGCTTTTGGAAGTACGCGACGTAAAGGTATAAGGGCTGCCGAGGATCGTAATCTTCAAGCTCTTCTGGCAATTGGGATTCATAAAGCCACGATTTTTGGAAAAAGCTGGGATCTCCATGTAGAAACTGCTTTAGAGACGACCTTAGAAGAGAATCTTAATATGATTGAAGATACGATAATGTTTTTAAACAAAAATGGAATAGATGTTGTTTACGATGCTGAACATTTTTTTGACGGCTATAAGCATAATAAAAAATATGCTTTAGAAACGATATCTTGCGCCTATAACGCGGGTGCTTCTTGGATAGTCTTGTGTGATACAAACGGAGGGCTCCTTCCTCACGAATTAGAACCAATTTTCTCTGAAGTTAAGGATCGTTTAGGGGACGCATCTTTGGGAATACATGCTCACAACGATTTAGGACTAGCAAACGCTATAGCTCTCGAAGCTTATAGGCAGGGCGCTCAAATGATACAAGGAACGATGAACGGGTTTGGAGAAAGATGTGGAAATACTGATATAACCTCTATCTTGCCTATATTAAAAATAAAGATGGATGTGGATTGTATTTCAAAGAATCATTTGAAGAATTTAACAGAAGTATCTCACTTTGTCGATGAGATGGCAAATTTACAAGCGAATCCAGACCAACCGTTTGTTGGAAAAAATGCTTTTTCACACAAAGGAGGAGTTCACATCTCTGCCATGCGTAAGGATCATAAGACCTACGAGCATATCAATCCTTCCTTAGTTGGTAACATGCGCAATATCAAAGTTTCAGAGCTTGCGGGAAAAAGTTCTATCCTTCATATGGCAAAAAAATTTGGAATTCCATTAACTGAAGAGAATCCAAAGGTTAAGGCTATACTTAAGGTCATAAAAGAAAAAGAAAATCAAGGTTATGCTTTTGAAGGTGCTGAAGGCTCCCTCGAGATTATCATGAGAAGCATGGATATGAACATCCAAGATCCTAACTATTATCGTAACAAATTTTTTAAATTAGAAGGCTTTCGGGTATTGACTGAAATGTATAAGGATAACTTGATTTCAGAAGCAACTATTAAAGTAAAAGTTGAAGGCAAGGAATTTCACACAGCCGCTGACGGCAATGGGCCCGTCAATGCACTTGATAATGCTCTTAAAAAAGCATTGGCATATTTTTATCCAAGTTTGAACGAAATTGATTTGTCTGATTTTAAAGTTAGAATCATAAACCAAGCAGGGACGGCGTCAAAAGTTAGAGTCTTAGCTGAAACCTACGATAAAGAAAGCAGTTGGGGAACTATTGGTGCTCACGGGAACATTATCGTCGCATCTTGGGATGCTTTAGTTGATTCTTATATATTTAAAGTATTGAAAGATAAAACAAACTGGTAAAAATTTTATTTATTTGATTTTTCTTTAGGAAAATCTTAAGTTATAAATAAATTTTGAAGTTTCTTTTAACCATTTCTTCGGTCTCAAGAAAATCAGCCATATTAATCAATTTATTGAGATCTTGAATTTCGTTGAGCTCGTTTTCATACTTTACGATAAATTCGTTCATGAATCGCTCCATCATCCTTTTTAAAATTTTATTGTTTCTATTCGTTATAGCTAGCACGGCAAACCCATAATCATTATTATAATTAACAGCAATCTCAAAATTTTTCGTTTCCAATACGTCTATTTTATCCTTTTTATCAATGAATTCTCCTAGTATGTGGTTAAGCCCAATAAGAATATTTCCCCAGATTGCTGAATCTGTCTTATTTACAGGTTTTTCAAACTTGTAAGAATACAGCAGAACGCCTGATTTATGGTATATATTAATATAATACAAATTATTAGTCAATGCATAAAAAGAATCTGGACTTTTAATTAACATAACACAAAGACAGAGAAGATTAAACCATAGAACCATCAGATGGAATTCTCGAATTAAGGTAACTTGATAAAAAATATAAATTATATAAAAAATTGAAGCGAAAGAGAAAATAATCGTAATAAGAATCAACATTTTACTAGAATATTTGTTCCTTGATTTCTGATGTTTTCTTAA
>WJKD01000166.1 GCA_014729315.1 Promethearchaeota archaeon
AAAGTTTCCTTTCGATGTTTTTATATAATCTGGAGTTTTTAATAGAGAAGCTTTAAAGGGTTTATGAACTCCCCACGTCAACATTCTCTCAGGAGGAATTACTATTTTAGGTAGTAGTAAAAAACATGTTTCTTTGTTAGAATAAATCGGGTATTTATATTTGCGTATTAAATCGAAACACGCCCCTACGTGATCTTCATGATGATGACTTAAAATAACTTTTTCTACATTTTTAAGGTCTAATCTCTTTATAAATTCGTTTTTGGCGTGCTGATGACCGCAATCAATCAATAACCCGTCAATTAAGTAAGCTGATACCCATAATATTGGATTATTTTGAAGATCTAAGGTAGCCATCCGATAAATCTTCACATCTTCTTTTTCAATAATCTCGATTTTTACTGAAAGCTCTGCCATTATGAATCTTTTTTTTAGGAACTAAAGGTTACATTAATGATGATATAAAACATTTATATTATTTTTCGAACAGTTACAAGTTGAAAGAAGTTGAATAATATAAAGAGAAAGCATTATGGAAAAATCTACTGAAAAGGAAATTGAAAGATTCTTAGAGAGTTTAAGTTTATCCACCTACGAAATTAATACATATCTAGCTTTACTTCCCTTTAAAACGCTCACTGCTCGGGAGATTTCTCAAATTTCCGGAGTACCCAGCGGTAGAATTTACGAGGTTTTAGACGAGCTAAATAGAAAGAGAATGATAAAAATCGAAGACTCTCGACCTAAAAAATATAAACCTATTCCACCGAACCTAGCCTTCCACAATATAATTGATAAAATTAGGGAAGAAAATAGAGAAAAGATTAATGCGATGACGAATCAAGCAAAGGAATTAGAATCGCACTTATTTGATTCCAATTCGGCTATTAAAAACAAGAGTTCGAGGATATTTTGGTCAACTGCGTTTGGAAACTTTTCTATAGAGACTCTTTACTTGAAAAGTATTGTAGAATCTTCGGAGGAAATATTAATAAACTTATATCTTAACAAAAAAACCATTAGGCGGTTAAGATTTTTAGAAACATTAAATAAGCAAATAAAATTTGCCTTAGAGAGGGGCGTGAGAGTTAAGTATCTCTGGACCATTCAAACCTACGAAGACGATTATAGCAATCTTAATTATGAGAACTACAAAGATTACTATTTAAAAATATTGGATAGACTCAAAAAACTATATGAGTCGTCCTCAAGCGAGCACTATTTCGAATCCCGATTTTCAGCGAAAATTATTCCTACCTATTACGATATCTTCGATAAGAAGCAAGTCATATTAAAACTTCAAAATCCAATAAACCCCTCTAAAACTTTTGCATGTATTAGTGTTTTAGATCATAAGCTCGCCTCAGAGTTGAGAAATAAGTTCTTAAGCATATGGAATTTTGAAACTTTTCAAGAGCTTTAAGCTATTTAACGTCAAATACATTCAAGAAACAAATAGAATATATATTTAATCTTTTTAATCATTGAGTGCTTAGTTATTTCAAGATGAAAATATTTAATCACATAAGTTCAAGTTAAATATAGTTAATTTATCAGATTAAATTCAACTATAACTAAATCGCTTATAATAACAATAAGAGGAAACAATGAATAAATTTAAATTTAGAGAAGAATGGGATAGGCTGAACAAGGAAGGCGGGTACAACGAGCCATTTCCAGAATATGTCGAGATAATCGGTAAAAAAATTAAAAATTTCATGATTTCGGAAAATAGAAAATATCAAGGTGCCACGGGAAATGCTCGGGGTCTTCTTGACGCTCTCTTGGAATACATCAATCGTTCTGATCTGCGGGACAATAAAATAGAGCGGTTTATTGACAATATTAATTGTATCTTAAAATTTTTACTTTCCGTTCGATTGACAAGTCAAGTTCCCTTAAATACATCATTTTTTATCCGGAAAAAGCTTGAAATGAGCGAATTATCTTCCGTGGAGCAAGCAAAAGAAATCTTAAGGAAAGAAATAGAATTTCATAAAACTAATTACAACAAAACTGAAAAAACAATCGCTAATCACTTTAAGACCAGAATTATTGACCGATGTGAATCATACGGTATTGATAAGTTAGTCATCGGTTCGCATTGTCATTCAGGGGTTGTTCGAAAAGCCATTATAAACTCTAAAGACTATGTAAAACAAGTTGTAATAGATAAAACGGAACCCGAACAACAAGGCATTTTGACAGCACACGAACTATTAAAGGAAGGGATTCCAGTAAAGCTTATCAATTTAAGTCAATATGGACACGAATTTCGTACGATCAGCTTGTTTATGTTTGGGATTGACGCAGTATCAGCTGACGGAGTGGTACTTAACAAAACAGGAACTCGAATGATTGCTACTTTAGCAAAAACGAAGGATTTGCCAGTTTATTTTTTAGGATCGACTTATAAATACGCTCGAGACACGCTTTTAGGAGGTCTGGTAAAGGTAGAACAGAGACAAGTTGAGGAAAAGATTCTTTTTAACCACTTAAAAGTGGATCTCTCACCATATTACGGGGAGGATGCTAAGTTCAACGATAATGAAGATAAACCTCTTTTGACAGTACGATTCACTGCTTTTGACACGACAAAACCCGATTTTTACGATTCAGTTGTATCGGAGGTCGGATTTCTTTCAATGAGAGAGGCCTTTCAAATAATCTGGGAAGAATATTTATAAAATTTTTATCAATTGGTTGGAAGGCATTTTTCTCAAAATTTCAAAATGTTGAAGAAAAGAAAAGAATAAAAAATTAATTATTATTTTAAGGGATAAGAAGGCTTCTTCTTTGAGAAAAACGCTTTAGCAGCGGTGTTAACGTCTTGAGTTGAGAACGCAAGCACTATAGAACTGTTTTCGAATTGCACGATGTTGTTCAAACTCGGAGAATCCATGGATAAGTTTATCGCTTCTTTCGTCATTCGCAAACCTAGCGGACTCTTAGACAACATTATCTCAGCGATAGCAATCGCTTCTTCTAATAATTTCTCTTTTTGCACTATTTTTGATGCAAATCCTATTTTTTCTGCTTCCTCAGCTCCAACGGGTCTTCCAGTGTATAAAATTTCGGCCGCTCTGGATAAGCCCACTAAACGAGGTAGAAAATAACTCCCACCCATATCCGCTCCAGTTAGACCAATATTAATTGAAGCGTTGAGAAACTTCACATCTTCCGCAACAATGCGTATATCCGAAGCCATTGCAAACGCGAACCCTCCGCCCGCAACGGAACCGTGAAGTGCAGCGATTATTGGTTGGGAAATAGCTCTCATTTTACTTATGATTTGCGTTATATACCACTGGTGATACATTTTTCTTTTAATCGGCTCGGGCATGTTTACAAAATAATACTTATCGTATCCTTCAGGCACCTTTTTAGCATTTAAAATTAATCCTTCTTGTAAATCGGTTCCCGCTGAAAAGGCTCGACCTTCTGCTCTCCAAATTAGCACTCTACAATCGAGATTTACTCTCAAGTGATCTAATAACTGATGGATTTCTTCCTCCATTTGAAAAGAAATCGAGTTCAACTTGTCTGGTCT
>WJKD01000167.1 GCA_014729315.1 Promethearchaeota archaeon
ACCATCCACATCCTTTATTAAATAACAGTAGTTTAAACCTAATTTTATGGCGATAAACATGGCAATTGAATCCGAAGTAACTTGCCAACTATGGGGTAAGGAATCAATTTCAAACAAATAATTATAAGGTAAAAACACATAAAGCCCTTGAGAGCGAGCCTTTATTATACTAAAATCGCTCTCGCAGGAAAAATCTCTATATTTTTCGCATAACTCAATACCGTTTTGATTCATGGCGTATATTGCCATCCAATGAGCTTGTTCTACGCTAAAGCCTAGTTTTTTGTCTAAAAGTCTTATAAAATCAGCATATACCCCACCACCAGGTATTAAAATAATTTTTGTCGCATAATGTTTTGTGTATAGGTTTTCAAACTGAGAAATAACCGAATCAACCGACTTTTTATTATTTAGAATCTTGCCTCCAATCTTCGCTAAAATTATATTTTCAACCATAATATTCCTCAGATTTGTTATTCCGGGTAGTTTTAAAATAGTATGCGGCAGCAACGGCAAGCGCAGAGGAACTCACATTATCTGCAATAGGGGTGAGATCTTCATAATATTGTATATTCGTGTAACCTAACCTTTCTAAAGCTTTTTTGGCAAGATAATCTCTGCCTAATCCGGTAACGAGAAATAGAGGATCAGGTTCAAACTCAGGATATCTTTTAATTAAATCATTGAGAAAAAGATTGAACTCCTCCGAAATAATTTTTAATTGTTTGTCGTAAATAAACTCAGCTATGATTTTTAAATCTTTTTTATCAATTGTTTCAATATCCATACATATTATACGTGCTAATCGTGAGTAACAGTCTAAAAGAGAGGTTGAGCGTCCATCTGCAGTTTCGTTGATGTATTGCTCCTCACTTATATTATTTAGAATCCTATGGACATCTGAAACCAGCGCAAACTTTTCAAACGAGATTCTAATTTTTTTATGATTATAAGGAACTTTATGAGTAATTGATGGGATTGTCGCTCTCAAACCTCCAGTATAGATTAATTCGTGGTTTAGTAATCTCGAGATGTCGTCTTTTCCCTTTGATACGGGATTACCATTGAATATTGGTATCACATCAATGGTTGTTGAGCCTGCGTCAATTAATATGCATTGTGAGACGAAATTACTTAAAAACATTGCAGTAGCCATCCAATTTGACGCTGCTATGCTTAAGTAAAATTGTTTTGCCTTTTTCCAGTCGAGAAAAACGCCGTTGTTTGCGACGAATAGAAGCTTTTTTTCTTCAATAAGTCTCAATAATGCATCAATTATCAAATGTATTCCCTCGTGCTTAGTTTGAAAAGCATCTGAAAGCTCTGCAGTTATAGTAACGCATACTTTATTGATTTCTTCCAAAGAAAAGTCGTTTTTTATAGATTTTAATAACTTTTCAATAACTCTGATAAACATTTCTTCTATATCGTCAGTAGTTTTCTGCCAAAAAGGGAAATATTCGATATAGGAAAACGATTTTTTGATTTGATTACTCTTGAAATGGATGATGGCTCCTTTGGTGTTCGCACCTCCAATATCAAGTCCAATTAGGAATTGATCTTTCATATTAAATCCATTTCCAATTAATTAATAAAAATTTCAGTAATACCTGAAAATTAATACTTAATAATAGAATTTATGGGGAATTAAGTATTTTTAAGCCTTCCTTTGATATTCTTTATTTAGAACTCTACTTTATCTTTAAAATATATTTCCTCTAAGAATAACGATAATTTATCGAGATTTTCACCGGTTAGAGCATTTGTAATAAAAATCTCACCTTCCTTTATATTTAATTTTTTCTTAAAGTTCTCAATTTCGTGAGTTCTGGTTAAATCCATTTTGTTGATGACGTAAATAATCCTAATTTTTCCTTCTTTTGTAAATCTGTTTTTTATTTCGCTGTAGAGATCAACCTGCGATTCTACATCGTACCCGGAAGCAAGCGATAAATCAAATACAAAAATAATTAAGTCTGAAATCAATCTTAGAGCTAAAATTGCCTGCAACTCAATTTTGTTGCGCTCCGACATCGGTCGATCTAAAATGCCGGGG
>WJKD01000168.1 GCA_014729315.1 Promethearchaeota archaeon
GTAATCAGCCGGATATTCATGTGCCGTTCATGTTCAATTTTGGGGATGCTCCGTGGCTCACGCAAAAATGGGTCAATGAAATTCTGACAAAAGAGACGGTTCAGTACTACGGCACACACGAAAAATGGGATGAGCCGTACACCGGCAGAATTTACAAAGCCGACCCCGAAGGCTATATCCCGGAAATGGATGACGACGAAGGTACCATGTCCGGCTGGTTTGTGTTAAGCTCCATGGGAATGTATCCGGTCCTGGTGGGCGATCCGGTCTTCCAATTGAGCACGCCTATATTCGATAAAATCATGATCAGACTGGCGAATCAAAAAACATTCACTATTGTCACCGAGAATTTCAGCAACACAAGTTATTACATCAAATCTGCCACATTAAATGGCGAACCGTTCAATCAGAGTTATATAACCCATGATCAGATCGTCAACGGCGGGACGCTTGTGATCCGGACGTCGACGGAGCCGAATAAAGAGTGGGGGCGTGGAGTGGAATAAACGCACTGTATTTGTTGAATAACATTGTTTCGTGTGGATGGCGTATTCCAATGCAAGGAAGGGGGAATCGTTGGAATTCAGCGCAGTAAAGCAAAGGACGCTAAGATCGATAAGCTTTAAATCGTGGTCGTAGTTTGTATCATTGCAATGCATAATAATTGTCGATATTTTATTAAAAATATTCTTTTCTATTGACATTTAATTAATGTTTCATTAAATTTGTATTTATAAGGACTACGATAGTTTTGCTCTATATTTACAAGTATTGTATGATCATTCTATTCCAACCATTAATTCATAGAAGTATGGTGGAGGTATCTGAAATTGTATAAGTTAGTTGAAATTCAAAAAGTTGAAGAAACTAAACATCTCGTACCCAATTTAACTAACTTCGTAACTGCATTATTTGGCGAGAATGCCATTTTAATTGACTGGCGTCATAGCCATGGCGATTGGGCCACCATGAAGTTAAAATATGGAGACGGTTTAATATGGCTACCATGGAGTTCACAGCTATGGCTCATAGAATTAGAGTGGAAAATAGGTTCAAATTTCTTTGACCAATCTAGAGCCTTTGCAAAAGGGAAAATAAACACTCATCAATTGTATTCGGAACTCAAAAAAAATATGACAAAATATGAAAGAGTTTTAGAGGAAGCTTCTTTAAATTTAAAGGAAGGTTTTATATTATCAAATATAATAAATATGACCATGAAGAATCATGTAAAAGATGGGTATTTAATTCCACACGGCTGGGTTATTCTGGGTCATGATGAAATATCCAGTATTGGTAAATTAAGGGAGGATTATGAAAAGGAATTAAAAGCTCGTTTTACGGGAAAACAAAAATATATTTTAAGTATCACAAGAATGTTCTGCAATAAGCTTTCGCGCTATTATTTGTTAGAACAATATTCATCAAAAGATATAAATAATATAGTAAAGATAGAAGCATCGATATTAGTTCCTGGTTGCTTTGATGAGAATACAATTCAACCCTTTCAAGAGCAGAATTCATTTGAAAATCAATCTTTAAAAAACGATATTTTTAACAAAGAGGAAATTGAATCTATTGAAATGAATCGTTCTCTTCAAATATTAGAATATTTAAAGAAAATAAATCCAGCAATTTCTGAAAGCAAAATAAAACTACGTATTCAGATCAATGAAGATAATTTCCACGATTTTACAATTGATTGGAATCATTCAGGTAAGGAACTTATGGTATTATCAAAGGGGGGAGTTCATCAAAAACCGTCAAATGCGGCTAAAAAAGTTTTTGGAAATCGATTGCCGGACAATTTAAGTAATATTGCCAGAAAGTGTGGCTCTTTTATTGATACCTCTTTTGCTCCACCTAAAAAAGTTGCTGATTATAAAGATGTTGAGAGAGATATTTGGAATAAATCCAACGATGAGAACCCTTCATCATTGATATCAAAAAATAAGGAAAAAAGAGAATCTTACTTTAAGTCAATTGATGTCCATAAACAGAAGAAAATTAAAGAGAATATTATTAAACGCAAACAATTGTGGGAAGTTTTCATTTCTAAAAAACGAATGGTAACATCAGAATTCAAACAATTATCTTATTTTAAACCAAAAGCTATCGCAGGATTTATGAATTTCATTCAATACAATGGAATAGCTGAACGATTTGGAGATGAATTTATACTAAATGATGATGTAATCCCTGAAATAAAAAAAATTATATTTTGAAAATTATGCGATACAGCGGCAATAGATTGGATTTATTGAAGTACATAATTATATGAATTTTTAAATGTAATTCATTAATCCCTTAAAGCTATAGATGAATAGTAAACTAAATTTACAAGAGAAATCGGTAAAAAAAATATGCTTCCCAGAATGCAACGGGATCGAAGTTAGACGCGATTTAGTATTTTTGTTTCCTTCTAACTTTTCAGGTAATAGCGAAGAAATCGCCAACACGCTTCAAGCCGCAATAATTTTCTTGAAAGAGCTCACAAGCAAAGATTCGACAAAAGAGTTATTATCGAAAGTAATAATTGGATATAATGATAACTCAAAACCAGATTGGAGCTATCTGAAAGGTAATCGAATAGTCATCCCCCAAAAGTACATCAATAAAGAAAGGGAACCTCTAAATGCATGTTCCCATGAACTCATTCATCCGTTTTTTTATGTTTCTCCGCTTAATGAAATAAATGAATTTTGGGGTGAAGGTTTTTGCGATTTTTTAAGAGGTCCACTTAAAAATTTTATGGGATTGGATGGTAACGGATGGTGGAATGAAAAAATAAGACAAGCAGCAGATAACTACCAGGATAGGGGAGGAAATGCTGCAGGTCAACTAATTCTAAAAGCATGTGAATATTGTGGTCACAATTATGAATGGCATAATCTAATCAGTGATTTAAAGTTCATTAAAAAATTTATAAATTGGTTGTATGTAAGGTTTAGTCATTATCCGATGAGTCTGGAGTTCCGAGCTACTAATTGGATCAAAAACAAAGAATTAAAACATAGTAAAGGACCGTTTGGAAATCAATTCTGACGAATTTTATTTTTTAAGACCTTTTATTGATTGGGAAACTTTAAAATTGTTGAATCTAAAACATTAATTTAATTAGGAAGCTAGGGGTGGATAAAGATTTTTTTCAAGGTTTAACTAATACGTTTCTCAAAATAATTCCCGTATTAAGCATTGTTCTTGGGTTAGTAACTTGGCTTTGGAAAAAATGGCACAAGAGACTTATATATAGACGTTTCATTTATTTAAAAGAAAATATGAAAACCACTGATATCCATAGATTATTTAATGAAATATATAGAATCTTATGGCTTGATATTACATATTTATTGAATCCTATTATATATGATGAACATACCAGATCACACTCTTTTGGCAAAGATGGTTATTTTAATCATTTAGAAAAAGATAACCATCAAAAATATAGCTTTAAATTTTTCAGAAAAATGCTGAGTGATGAAGAAGTCATAGCAACAGTCGATCTTAACGTTAATGAAATCTTAATTGAAGTTAATTTGAGAAAGAATGATATAAAAAAATTAAAAAGAATTTTTAAGGAGCATAATTACAAAAACAACAATATATTCAATATTTTTCAAAATAGGTTAAGAAGTGAAATTCGATATTGTTAAATAATTCTTAAAATACATGATTGTTTTAAAATATCCTGGAATGGCTTATCAAAATTAAAAAAAAGTAAACGCAAATCAGTCGAATTACAACATAAATCAGCAGAGTAGAGATCGTGGTTTAATATGAAAAACGTGAGGAAATCAATTAATGAAATCAATTAGAGAATGGAAAAAAAGAATTCCCGGAACAGAAAAAGTTCTGACTAAAATTCGAAAAGCGGTAAATTCTATTACTCCGGATGCAGATATAGTTCTATATGGTTCCCGAGCACGTGGAGATATGGAAAATGATTCGGATTGGGATATCCTGATTTTATTGAATGATCCGATTAACAGACATGTAAAAAATGAGCTTTCCGATGCTTTATATGAAACCGAATTAGAAACAAACGAAGTATTCAGCAGCATCATAAGA
>WJKD01000169.1 GCA_014729315.1 Promethearchaeota archaeon
TAATCCTTTAAAAAATAGAAATAGGGATAGGATAAAATTCTCACTATTAGTAAGTATTTTCAAAAAAATACCTCTTTTTCACTTTCAATATAATTTTTGAGGGTTAGATTAAAACTAATGAAAACTAGTAGCTTATATATTGGGATATAAAAATCCTTAAAAGAAGGACAGAAACCACTTAAACCCTTCCCTTTTTTATTTTTTATTAGTATTCTTATGCCGAATGTATTTTGATCGCCCGGCGCGCTGAAATTCACAGTTTCCGACCAGATTTGGCGCCGCACGTGAGAGATCGATCTCGGGAAGATTGAGCCCGTACTGGGGGCCAGGAGGCAGCCCGTCCAGGAGGAGGTCGAGGTAGTTTCTACCTCGAAGCTCGTACCCGTATCGTTCAATGGGGGACGTACCACTGCGCCCCCCCGAGAAAGGTCTTGTGGTGTTAAGGTAAAGCCTTACCAACTGGAGATACGTCCGAACGTAAGGAGAATCCGTGATTTTCCGCAAACATTCAAGGTATGGTCGCACTTGCGAGTTAATGCTCTCCACAGCGTTCGTGTTAATAAAATTCAGGTCCAATCGAACAGGAGAGCCTTCCGTGTTGATGCCGTCCAAGCCTCTTACCTCCGTTAGAATCCGGAGGATCTCTTTCGAAAGTTCACATCCGTCCGAGATGCGACCCCGCAACCTCGAGATCATGGTCTTGCGCTTTTCTTGATACTCCCGTCCCGTGAGCCGGAAAAGGCGATAAAAGCGGTGAAACAGCCGGCATTTTACCATATATTCCCCCCATGCTTTGTTCTTCTCTTTTTCAACGGCTTCTCGCTCTTGCTTCAAACGGATTCCTCTTTCCACCGCTCCCTCGATCGTTCGTTCCAGGGAGCGGAGCTTTGCGCCAATGACGTTGATCTTCTCGTTAAGTTCCCGTAACTCGGGATATTTTTTTAGGATGTCCCTTTGATACCTCCGCACTCCTCGCTCGGTTCTGGCTTTTTTCCGTTTTGCTTTCCAATACTTCAACTTCTGCCGGAGTTTCTTGCGGGAATACCTCTTGTTGCGCATTTTTGCGTCGTTTTTCCTCACAGCTTCGGTTGCGGATTGGAACTCCCGCAGCTTGCCCACGTATTCCGTTTTATGAGGTCTTAAGTGGGCGTGTAATCCACGCATCACGTGGACCAAGCATATTTGGTGCCTTGCATTCGGGCACAATTCTTCCACGACTGCGGGAAAGTAGGGCGCCCCGTCCGTCATCACGAGTTTGACATTTTTTAGGAGGGCGCGTATTGGACGGAGCTGATCGAGGATAGTGTCCTTATTGCGCCGTTCTAACCACTGCAAGTGTAAGGTATAGCCTGTCACGGCATCAATCACCACTAAAATCGAGATTCGATGTCCCTTAAATGTCTCGTCTATTTGAACGATGGAAATCTTGCGACTTGCCACTTGATCCATGCGTGCATTTATGGAAGCAACCTGCTCTCCTTGAGCAAGCACGAGCTGCCTGATCTTCCACGCGCTGATTTGCTTTCCGTGGACATAGTAAAAATGCCGGGACACGCGATTCGGGCTCATGGGTGCCAGTAGCAGGTCTAAAGTCTCTCGCTGTTCTCGCTTGGAAGGGAGGTGATCCCGATTCCTCGCTTGATCGCGTGTTTCCCCGTTAATACCAACTTTTAAGGGAGATCGTTTACTAGTAACACATAAGTCCGAGTTTTGGGATGACTGTAATACGTGCATATTACCTCATCTTCTCAAAGCTCGGACCCCTTTTAAATCTTATCCTCCCTCCGTGAATTTTTCGGAACCTTTCGTGGAACTTGCTTCAATGATGAACAATGATCCCGTTGCGGGAATGTTCTCCTATTTTCTTCCAAGGTCTACTTTTGAGCTATGAGTTGACCCGTGCCGACACAAATTCACGGCGAGCGGTCCCCTTGATTCGATAGAATTAAGCATAGTGGGCGACCCAATCGAGGAAAAAGAACGATAAGAAAAAAAAGTTGAAAAATTTAAATGTTATCTAGATGTCCCAGAATTTTTATACCAACTTTAACTTTTCTCTTATTTGAGTTTGGAGTTTGCTATTAATTAAGGA
>WJKD01000170.1 GCA_014729315.1 Promethearchaeota archaeon
GTTTAAGTAAGATGTCTCGTGCTCTATCGAAGTCTCTTTGGTAATCATTGAACTCTTGATCGAGTGCGTTCAATTTGTCTCCGTCAATCATCTTATTTTTGGCTTTTTCAATATTCAAAGCTTTTTTAATAACGGCGGACCTTTTTTTGGAAACCTCCTCTAAAGCATCAGCAAAATCATTTATTTTACTGATTAAATATTCTTTTCGAGCAGCTATATCTTTAATAGCATTTAAATATTTGTCGTTATTTTCAATGTAAATATCGTTATCGTGGATTATATCTTGATATAACTTAACGTCTTCGTCCTTCACATTTGACCGTTTTTCTCGAACGAGAGTTTGTAATTGTTTAAGTACATCTCGAAAAGTCCTGTTTAAAGACTGTCTTTCGATATTTAAATCAGCAATATTATCAGCGTATTTTTTTTGGGAACTAATTACATTATTTTGTTCTTTTGCTACTTTATTCAATTTTTTGGCTAAATCTTTTTCGATTTTAGCTAATTCAAGCTCATCTTCATGAGTAATGATTGGCATAACTAAACCCCTCAATATTTGTTGTTTTTAATTATATTAGTACTATTCAAGACATATAAAATAAATTAATGAAAATAGTAGTTTTAATAATTATTTAAAGAATTTGATAATTTTTGCTAGGAATTTCTATAGTTAAAATTCAGAAACTGCCGTAATAATATTATCCTTATAGTTCGCTTTAATAATTCTTGCTTGAACTGTTTGGCCCAGGAGTTCTGAGCTAAATTTCCACGGTTTTTGGAGAAGGATTTTAATTCCTATATTTTCGCGGATTTTTCCTATACACTCGTAGTCCCATCTTCCTTTAGACACGATTTCTGTGGCTATCTTGTCACCTTTTTTAAATTTAGTCGGTATAAGAAGTTTGCGCGGGTGAATTCCAAAATCGATTGGTCCCAATTTTAATTTAAGGTCAAATTCTTGTTCCAATTCCGAGAGCTGTTTATAGAAGTATCCCCAAGTCTTCGGTCGTATCTTTTTTAACTTCCTTCCCGTTTTATAGATGAGATACTTTTGAATCCCTATTTGTAAATCGCTCTCATTGTGTCCTTGTTTGCGAAATTTTTTGACGAAGGAAATAATTTCTTCAATGTCTTCGTCGTTTTCTCCTGGAAACCATACAGGAGCTAAAAGAAGATCGATATTAGATTTTAAGATGAGGGTAATAATTTTTCGGAGAGTATCAATATCGTAATTTTTCGTATCGCAGAAATATGCCGCTTTTTCTGAATTAAATGTATTTAAACTGAGATTGATTCTGGTAAGTCCTAAGATTTCCAAATTTTTAATAAGTTCCGCATTAAGAAGTAGCCCGTTCGTTTGCATAGAAATAATGTCAATTCCCTTCAAACGATTTAATTTTTTTAATAAGGAGAATAATTCGGAATACAGTAATATTTCTCCGTAAGGGGCGATATGAACTTCAATATCGTATTTTCCTTTAACATTAATAACTTTTTTAAGCGTAGCAATGAGATAATCTGAGGAAACAATGAAATTGTTTTGATAAGCACCCGCAGAGACAAAACAATATCGACATTTCAAATTACATAAGGTTAATGGTTTAAGTTCGATAACATTAGTTCCCCTATCAATTAATCCTATGAAATCGAGACCAAAAAGAGGAATATTGGACTCTTGGTCCACATAGATAATTTCTTGAGACATAATAATTTATAAGTTATAGCGTAAAATAGCAACAATCTTACCTAAATCCTTTATCTGCTTTCCTGTTGGGTGTTCGCTACTTAAGATCAGTACAGAACCTCCCGTATCTTCGACATTTGTTATAATCTCCTCAATTTGTAATTTATCTTCTTTTGAAACGCCTCTAATTACAATATCGACTAAGAGGAGTTCCTTTACTGCTCCTAATTTTGCAGCTTCAGCAACTTCTTGGATTCCTATTGCGATTAAATCGGGATTTGTACTGAATAGCGAAAAAATTTTTTCTATTTTTTCCGTTTCTTTGAGAATTTTGATTGTTTTACGGAATTTTTCGAGCTCGCGTGACTTTAATGTTTCCAAGATGGCAGACTCCGTTCCAGAGCTAGCGTGTATGCTCCGAATCTTATTAGCTATTTCTATTTGAGAATTTTCCTTGAGGTGAGTAATAAAGTGATCTCTCGCGTTCCCCGGTCCGCAGATGATAATCAAGTTAATCTCGTTGTTTTGTAGATTTTGTTCCACCACTTTTCTGATGTCCTCAAAAAAATCTTTATAAGCTTTATTTCGATGAGATTGTTGATAACGCTTTCCGGGAATGTGTTTTTTTATTGTAGCAATTTTATTGTGACTGTAATTCGTGGTTAGCGAGATTGTTGCGAGGCCGGTTTCAATTGCGACGAAGAGGATTAAGAAATTTGATTCAAATTTAGACGATTCTCTTAACCTTTTTAGGTCTTGTTTTGACCATTCTTCTTTAATAATCGTGTATTGTTGGTGCACTTCAATGTTGAAGGTGTGATAAGACCCGTAGCTCACATAATCGCTCGGTCCTTCCAAAATCGTTCCTTTAACTCGTAATCGATTAGAAAATTCGTGAAATGCCACATCCTCTACTTTGAGTTTTAGAAACATTGGTTTTCTTTCCCCTTTCGAGCCTTCTTTCATGACAACTCTTCGATACGTTCTCCCTTGCACTTGATCTCCGGGAGAGATCACATTATACAAGATCCAGAGATCGTTCAGGTTATCGATTTGTACGGTGATATCGCCAGATTTTAGGTTTTTTTCTAAGATTTTCAAATATTTGTTGCTCCAAATCTAATTCTATTAGTGTAAATAGGAATAGATCCCTTGAATAATTAACTTATTATAAAAAGAATGAATTAGTTTGGTTATCAATTATAAAAAAGAAATAAAAAAAAAGATAAAATTCGCTTCTTTAACTATTTTTCTCCTAGAGCTTGTTTGACTTTTTCAAGTTCTTCCATACGCTTTTTTTTTTCTTCTTGCATTGCTTTTACTTCATTTTCGTCTGGCTTATTTAGGGTTACCCCTTTTTTTATTGCGTCCTTAAGCTCGTCATCTAATTGAGGCATCTTCTCAACACCCTTTTTCCTTTATTGTTTGTACTATAAAATGATTTTTTAGTATATAGACAATATGATAGAATTTGTTTATAAATTTTAGTTATTCTTTCTTTAAATGGCTAATTCCATTAAATAGGCACTTTCTTGAGAATGATAATACTGATCAATTTTTTGGATAATTTGAAAATTGAACTGTTTGTATAAATTTATAGCCGGTTCATTTTTTGTATTTACATTTAGTACGATTTTTGAGATTTCAGAAAACTCTTTAACTCGAAAAATAGTTTGCCTTAACAATATCGTGCCAAAACCGCAGTTTTGATACTTTGGTGATATTACAAAGTTAATTAAATTAGCCCTGTCTTTCCTATCTTTTATAACGATAACAAATCCAACGAGATGTTTCTTTCTTCTTCCTTTTTCCAATTTAAGAAAGATTAGATGATTTTTTATCAACTTTTTCATAATTTCTTTGGAAAACGCGTCGTGATTGAAAACTTTCCTTTCTAGATGAATAATTTTTGATATATCTCTGCGTTGGACTTCTTTAATTTTCATAATCGTTTAATTCCCGTTTAAAAACTCTAATAGGGGTTTTTTCTGTTATTTGAGTATATTCTCCTCTTAATGGTATTGATTCCATGATATGGCATTTTAATTTTTTTTTCTCAATTAGAGAGATGAAATCATCTTTTATAGCATATTCGTAAGAAATTTTAAGAATTTCTTGGTCTTCTTGAATAAATTGTATGGGAATCTTCATTTTTTGTATAAGCATGGTTTTCAATAGTGCTATATCTGCTCTATTTCCTCTTACTTCAGCCCATAATAACAACCCCTCAGATGTTATTGTTTCATGAGGTAATTTTATAGAATCTGCTCTCCGTATATACCTATTTTTAAGTTGATAATAATCCTTTGAAATAATTGGACAATAGTGGAGCATAATCTTTACTCGGCTTTGCATTTTTTTAATCAGATTAAGAGCGTCGGCATTACTTTGAGACACTGATGCGATAGTGCCGTCTTCTAAAATAAATCCTCTTTCTTTTAGTGCCTCGCTGTTGGGATAACACATTTCAAATTCATTCAGATTCACGAAATCGGCACCTATTTTGTCCAGATAAAGTATCAACCTTTCAATGTTTTTAATATGTTGTTTTTTTGGAATAACGGGAACCTCTGCTCCCACTGACATTCCCTTATTGAGAGCGAATCGAATGTTTGAAATTATATCTGGAGGAGTATTAAATCTTATCTCGTTTAATCCACATTGAGCTAATTTTTCAGCAATCTCTTCGGTAAATGTAAGTCCATTAGTGTAAAGATGGACGTGAAAATCGCTTCCTATTTCTGATTTAACGTAGCTAATATAACCTATCGTTTCATTTATATTGCCCTTAGCCAAAGGTTCTCCTCCTGTAACGCTCATGCCTCGCGATTGAGTAATCCTAATTTCGTCAATTAATTCCTCCATTGAAAAGATTTTTATTTCGTTTGCGAAAGTGTGGTTCTTATCTTTTCTCGTTTTTGAAATCGGGCAGTACCACCGACAATGTGGTGGATGCTGGCAAATTCCGTTAAGAAATAGGACTGTTTTCAAACCTTTTAAACACAATTGGCATCCTTTAGGTATTCCTCTGTCATTAAAATAATAAGTTTTGCCCTCGGTTTCTGATAATTCAGTTTTATTCATTTTTTGAACAATTTTTGTCTTACGATTGTTTTTTTGTTAGCTAATTCTTTTAAAGCCTCTTGCGTTGATTCTTCGATTTTTAGTGGCTTTTTTATAAAAGGTCCCGTCCTCCCATGTTTTTCTCTTCTTAGAAGGACTCTCTTTCTTTCAAGTATGGTTTCAATTGAAACACCAACCTTTTTTGCAGCATTAGATTCGCTATCTATAATAGATATTTCTTTGTGACCCTTTCGAATTGGAATAATTAGAACGAGTCTCTTATCTACACCAGGTACTCGAAGTTCAGACTTCAGTTGTTCTAAATTAACTTTTCCTCCAAACGAATAGAATTCAAGTGAGGTTTTTTCTAACTTCGTTAATGGTATCGTCACGCATTCTAATTCGCTTATATATAAGTATAATTTAAGCGAGTCGGAGGGTGTAGCCATGATTATTTCTCGAAAATAGTTTTCAAAGCCATTTTTCGCCAAAATATATTCCACTTTAAAAGAAGGAACACGATTTAAAAAAACAATATCAATATCGCTTTCCTTATTCACGTCACCCCTGGCAACGCTTCCATAGACATATGGATTTAATCCCTCTTTCGTAAAGAGTTCTAATAGTTCAATGGCACGATTTCGTTTAGAATTTAACAAATCCCATTGGCTTCTTGAGTAGAATACGATATTATGATAATTCCTTAATATTTGTTCCTTATTCATAAAAATTGAAAGTGATTGACATACCTTATTTACTGTTTATAATTTTCAAGATTCCGCTCAAAAGAACGGTCTCACGATATTTAAATTGCTTGTTACAATTATTAATAACAAGAATATTTGTATTTTCTGATGAAACTTGATAAGCAATATCCACTTTTTTTAGTTTTGTCTTAAATTTATTGAATTTTTTTTTATTAAACACCAAAATAGAGGTCTCCAAAAGAGTCATTATTAAATCCCTAGATTGTAATGTCCTTAAAAAAATTCCTGTGATCTCGGGATTTATTAGTATTATTTTCTCGGATATAGGCTTAAAAAAATGCAAATCGAATGTGGGAGTTAATGGAACTTGATTTAATAAAATGTAGGTTTCTGAACCAAGCGAAAAGTTTTCCTTGTTAGATTCTATAAAAGATCGGATGCGGGGGTATAAATCTTGTATATCCTCGTAAATTCTTTTCGAATCCACGATTATTTCTAAAACTTTATTTCCATAAGTAGCAATACCCTCCAAAAGAATTTGAGTTAATTTATCGCTTTTATCTCTAATGAAAATTAAATTTGATTTTTCTCCCGAATCTACTTTTGAATAGACTAGATTAAAACCATTGATTGAAGGATTCGAAGTATCTGCAATGATATTATTTGTTGGAAGGGCTTGTTTCTTAAGTGAAATATTTGAAAGCTCGTTTCGCCATCGATTCTTCCATTTGAATAGCTTAACAACGACAAAAAAAACCAATAACAATAAGATAATGATTGTATCAATAAGAATCCAATCTAATCTAAATATATCTATGCTCATTTTTAAACAAGTTTTAGGTCACTACATCTTTAATCCAATTCAAGTATTTTTCAGAAGCTTTAGAAATTTCAAATCCGATGCATTCCGGAGTGTCGTAACTATGAATTTTGGTTATTTGCTTAATGATTTTTTCTGAATTATCTTCAGTAGTCTTAATTAAAAGAAGATGTTCGTTATCTTCGTGAATTTTGTTTTCCCAAGTATAAACCGAGACGATATCTTTTACGATATTAACGCACGCTGCAAATTTACCATTAACGAGGTGTTTAGCAATCTTCTTACCTTCTTCTATACTGGGAACAGTTACTAAAAATAAAAAATACTCCATTAAATATCACTCAATATTATACTTACTTTTTCTTTTGTTGATAGTAATAAAAAATATAGTATAGTTAATTAAAAATACTACTATTCAAAATTGATTGAGTTTCAGATTAGCTTGTATCTAATAATCTAAGTAAATTGATTTTTAGCGTATTTTATACGATTATTGTTTTTTATTACATTTAAAAAAAACGCAACGAAGAAATTTATATAATTATAGTTTTATAATAATAATATCAAGAAAAACATGAAAAAAGGTAATTATTATTCTACATAATGTTTATTTAATTCATCAGCTAACGGGAATCTGCTTGATTCATAGAAAGTATGGATCTATAGAGTTTAATCAGGATCTTGTCTCCGGATTCTTAACTGCTCTAAAGGATTTTAGCGTTGAGTTCTCTAAAGGATCGGGAGAATTGAAAGTAATTGATATGCAAATCTTTTATTTGATGCTGGTGTTTAAGGAAGGAGTTTTAATCACTGCTGCGGCCGATAAAAACGACGATAGCAAAATAACACACAAAGCTCTAACAGATGTTATAGATAAATTCGTTGAAAAATACGGGGATACTCTCGCGGAATGGTCCGGAGATGTAAGGATTTTCAAGGACTTCCACGAGGTCATAGACGATGTTTTAGAAAAAGGAAGAGTTGCGGAGATTAAATTGAAAATCCCCATTCTCAAAATCTATAAAAAAAGTTTTGTAAAATCGCAACATAAAATAGCTAAAAAAGGGTTAGTGGTATCCGAAGATGATTTAAGGAGGTCAGAGGATAAAAGGCCCGATTGGACTCAAAAAAGACTCCCTAAACAAGTAATTACTCAAGGTTTTCTAAACAAAAAGCAATACGAGATTGCTCATCTCGCTGATGGTTTCCACACGATTTCTGAAATAGCAGAAGAGGCTGGGACACCTGAGGCAGAAGTCCAATCGATTATCGATAGTCTGGATCAATTAGGATTGCTAAAATTTATAGAAATTGATTAATAATTTCATTTTTTTTCGAGTTCATTTTACTCATTTTGCACAGAGTCGTCGCTTTTCATTTTAAAGAATTTTATTATCCTTATTCCTTTTGATTTTTTTACAATATTCAATTTCAATTGTATGTTTAATAAGTCAAGAAAAATGTTTTTCTGATTTAGTATATTTAATTCATTGAAAATGAATGTTACCAAGATAGAGGAAAATGTTTACGAAATAGCTCCCACTGTCCTAATGGCGCGAATTAGAGGTGAAATTGAAAAGTTTCAAATGGAAGTACCAGTCCATATTTACGCAAACGATTATATTTTAGAAAGAATAAAATCAGATAGGACATTGGAGCAAATTAGTAATGTAGCGTGTTTACCCGGAATAAAAAAGCACGCCATTGCACTATCCGACGCTCATCAAGGATATGGATTTTGTATAGGGGGAGTAGCAGGAACAGAAGCAGAGACGGGAATGATTTCGCCTGGAGGCGTGGGATACGATATAAATTGTGGTGTTAGATTGTTAAGAACATCTTTAGTAGAAGATCAAGTTAGAGAAAAATTACCTAAATTGTTAAATACGATATTTATTAACATTCCATCTGGACTGGGATCAAAAGGTAAACTAAATATTTCCTATCGTGATTTAGATAGCGTATTAAATAATGGCCTAAAATGGGCGCTCGAAAAGGATTATGCTATAGAGACAGATCTACAATATTGCGAAGAAAAAGGGTGTTTGCCTGATGCTGATGCAGATTTAGTATCTGGGAAGGCAAAACAACGAGCTCTAAAGCAACTTGGATCATTGGGAAGTGGAAATCATTTTCTCGAAATTCAAAAAGTTGATAAAATATTCAACAAAAAAATTGCCAAAAAGCTCGGAATATTTGACAAAAGCCAAATTACAGTGATGGTTCATACTGGAAGTAGAGCATTAGGTCATCAAGTGTGCACTGATTCTCTTCGTATGATTGAAAAAGCGATGAGAAAGTACGATATTAAAGTTCCCGATCGAGAATTGGCATGTGTCCCGGCGGATACTCCTGAAGCACAAAGTTATATGAAACAGATGGCTTGTGCTGCAAATTTCGGATTTTGTAATAGACAACTAATTACCCATTGGATGAGAGAATCTTTTGAGACTGTTCATAAAATGGATGCAGACGAATTGGATTTGAATTTAATCTATGGCGTCTGCCATAACATATTAAAGATTGAGGAGCACAAAGTAAACGGGAAGAAAATGAAATTGAATATTCATCGTAAGGGAGCAACGAGAGCCTTTCCACCAAATCATCCAGCACTTCCTCAAGATTATAAGTCAATTGGTCAACCAGCATTGATTCCAGGCACAATGGGATCTGCCTCTTATTTATGCGTCGGGAAACCTCGAGCCATGGATCTATCCTTCGGATCCACTGCTCACGGATCGGGGAGAACGATGTCCCGCTCTAAAGCAAAACGAAAATTCTGGGGAAAAAAAATAAGCGACGATTTATATAAACAAGGAATATTAGTAAAAGCAGCTTCTATGAAAGTCATTGCGGAAGAAGCTCCTGGCGCGTACAAGGACATCGATCAAGTAATAAACGTAAGTCACAATTTAGGAATAGTAGAAAAAATTGTAAGGCTGGTACCTATTGGCGTTGTAAAAGGTTAATACTATTAAATATCAACCACTAGATTTATTTCGGTTTTTTCTTCATTTTCCTCTATTTTCATTTGAGAATATGTGATGGCTTTTACTTCAGTTCCGATCTCGTGTTTTTCAAGGTTAAATTTTTCTCCTTTGGCAATTGCAGAAATCTCGTAGTTACTGTTTGTCTTCTTGATGTAATTTACCTTCACCGTCTTAAAAATTAAATTTTCAACATCAAAAATGTAGAGAAATTCGGAGAGGAAATCAAAAAGAAGCGCCTCTTTATCTTCAGCCTTAAGCGCAATCTTTTTGCTCACTTCTGATTTTATTTTATTCAAATCAGGAGAGATAATAGCCATCACACTTAAAGCAGATTGTTCAAAAGCTTCATTTAAATCTTTTCCCCAGCTTTCAATTAAAATATCTGCTGTGTGATCCTTAAATCTAAATCCTGCTTCTTTCATTTTCAAGACATATCTACTTTTGAGAAATTTTTATTAATAAATAATTGGAACTCAACAAAAAAGTTATTCTTTTTTTTAGGAGTTTAAAAAAGTTAACTGTTAAAAAAGTTAACTATGGCATGTGTCAATTCCAACTCCATCGAAGAGGATTCAATTTTTTCAAAAAAAATAAAAATAAAAAAACGGTACACGAATACCGAACTCTTTTTACATCATTACTTTTACAAAAAAACAGGTTCCTATCCGGATAATATTATAGCGATTGGTAAATTCATCTTTTTTTTGTAAAAACGAACGAATATTTTAAAGTAAAAAAGCATTTGAAAAGAATTCGTAAAGAATTGCATAAAAAAGTCTTATTTATTAGAAGAGTAAGCACTGTTGGAAAATTACTCTTCGCGTTCTTTCCTGATCTATATGTGCACGACATTGAGGTCGAAAAGGTTGAAACTCAGAAAAGAAAGATCTTTAAAATTTATTTGCTCACATGGGATTGTCGAGGAATTGCTTTGGGACGAGGAGGAAGTTATATTAAAGCAATTAACGAAATCTTCAGTAGATATATTACGATAGAAGATGCTTTCTATTCTTTTAAATTAAATTGCGACATTCTCTTGATTTAAGACGATAAAATACATTTACCACGGAACATCCTTTAAATTAAGGTAATAAGCAACTGTATTTGCTATTATACTGGTTGAAGGAGTTAAAATAAAAATAAAAATCACAATATTAAGATCTGGAAGGAGAAAGAGATCGGGGAAAATTAGGGTGGGGATACAAACAAATATAAGCGAGAAAACCGCAAAATCTAATTGATCAATAATCCAAAATGGTTCTCCGCTTTTAATATTGATTCGTCGTTTCAAAAAAGAGCCTACTAAATCGCCAAATGCAGCTCCGTAAGCTGCGAAAAAGATTCTTATTATTATTACAGAAATTCCATAAAATCCCCCTAACGCATAGTATCGATAATAAGGACCGCCTAAAAAGTAATATTCATAGTAATATATATGGTTATAATATCTATATTCCCCCTCTTGAATCGCTTCGATTGGAATCTGCATGATTGGGAAGGCTAAGATGAAAAAAAGAAGGAAAACACCTAAACATATTGGTATCCCTACTAATAATGGTCCCAGAAGGAACCCTTTCCACGTTTTATGATCACCAAAAATCCTCCTTCCGTCAAAAAAATTATGGCCCGAGTCGATCGGTTTACCACCACCTACTAAAACCATTCCCGCATTAGAAATATATCCCGGAACAATTAATAAAAGGCTGAACACGAATACAGCTAACCAATCTGAAGCTGTGTAGAAAATAATTGTAATGATAAAATCCAAAAAGAAAAGAACCCCGAATAAAATTGCTAACCTATAGGCAATTTTCTTATTTCGTTCGTCAGCCTTTCTTTTCTGATCTGCTTGAGGGCGCAATGTTTATTCTTTTTTACTGGTTGTGATATGATCTCTTCATTTTAGAGTTATTGTATAAAAAATTACGTTTTATAATAATATTATTATGTAGCTTCGTTTGCTTCAAAAAGTTTATATTCTTTCTCTGTTCAGAACAAATTTTTTGACTCTAAATCGTTCAATATAAAACTTAATTAATAAGATACTAATAATGTTTCTTGGTAAATAATTAGCTTTATAATTTTCGACAATAATCTTCTTTAATATCAAAGATCGTGTTAAAAATTGTGCGACTATTAATTTCTTAATACCTCGATATTAATTTGGTCGTTAATAAGTAACTTTATATATTTATTTCGACTGCACTTAATACATACATGTGGAATAGATTGAACAGATTTAGACTTCATATTTTTATCAATTAACCACAATTTCGATTGGAAAAGGTGTCGATAAATGTTGAAAAACCCAAATAACGAATTTAATATTGACCGATTCTACAAAAAATATTTAAAAGGACCTAAAATTTTTAAGAATAGAAATGCCTTAGAATCATCTTATATCCCTAATGAATTGCCTCATCGAGATGAAGAGATCAAAAATGTAGCCGAAATAACTGCTTGTGCTCTCGTTGGAGATACTCCACCTAGCTTTTTATGCTACGGAACTACAGGAACTGGAAAGACAGCTACAATACGATATATTAGCCAAAAGTTATCGCAACAAAATCCAGAAATTCAACCGCACTGGGTTTACATTAATTGTAATGTTGTTTCTACTCCTTATAGAATTCTGGCTCATATCTATAATTCAATCTCGGGATCTGAGAAGATTCCTCCAACTGGATTGCCAAAGGATGTCATCTTTAAAAAATTACTTGGACTTATGGATAACTCGCTAGGTGATTCAATATGCTTTTTAGTTCTAGACGAAATTGATATGATCTCAGATAAGGACTATGGAAATGAGATTCTGTATTACCTGATTAGATTAAATGAGAATTTAGATAACTGTAGAACTTGTTTAATTGGAATTTCAAATAAATTAAACTTTCGCCAACAACTCGATCCAAGAGTTCTTTCAAGTTTAGGTGAAGAAAGTGTTGTTTTTTCATCTTACAACGCAAGTGAGTTGAGAGATATCCTTAATTGTCGGGCTAGCGTCGCATTTTACGATGGAGTGTTGAAAGAAGACGTCGTTCCTTTGTGCGCGGCTTTAGCTGCTAAGGAGCATGGCGATGCAAGAAAAGCTTTACAATTACTTAGAAAAGCTGGAGAATTAGCAGAAAGAGCTCAAAATAAAAGAATTACTACTAAACACGTAAATGATGCGCAAAATGACATAGAAAGGGATCATGTGGCTGAATTTATTGAAGGTTTGCCCATACAAGCACAATTAATATTAACTGCAATTTTTCTTTTATCTAAATTCGGCCCAGATCATATAATTATCTCAGGAGATATTTACAGTACTTACGCAGAATTAAGTAATAAGATCTCAGGAGTGAAACAACTAACTGAAAGAAGAATTAGCGATTATATAAACGAATTGGCGCTTTCTGGTATTATAACAACTAAAATAAAATCAATGGGACATTATGGTCGGACTAAAATAATTAATTTAGAAATTGATCTTAAGTTTATGATCGGGATTTTATCAAGAATTGAAAAGATTCAAGGTATTTTGGATTACAGACCCGTATTGCTGCAATCTAATAAGGTGAAAGTCAAAAATAATGTCTTTAAAAAGCTAATTTAACTAGTAAAGTTAAATTTATTAATAGATTGAGAGATTTCTTTTAAAAATTTAATAGTTTTTTCTTCATTTTTTTCTCTTAATATTATGAATAATTTAATCAAGTGCTTACAGAATTTCTTATTCTTAGATCTTCTCGTTTGGAAATCGTGGCAGTCATGTTCAACTTTCTTTTCCTTTAAGTTAATTTCAATGATATAGGGCTCGTCCTTGCTCCCCTGAACTCTTGCCTTAATTTCTTGGTCATCAAAATCAAACTTAAAAATCTCAAACGCTGCGGCAGAAAGCGCAGCCGCTCGATTCAGAGTTCCTTTATCTAAAAAGGCTTTTAAAAGAGGTGAAA
>WJKD01000171.1 GCA_014729315.1 Promethearchaeota archaeon
CGTTACATTCTTTACATTCATTTTTGACTTCCAAGACAATACCGCAGTCTGGACATTCCAAAACATTACCAATCTTTAAATCATGACATCCTACCATTTTTTTCACCTAAGCATAAAAATAGATTTGTGTTTAGCTAAAAATTGATTTAAAATATTTAAAAATTTTTTCTATAAACAATAAGGAAAAGGAAAAAAAGAGGACTATAATCCTTCATAAGTAATTGATTCGAGGTAAAATAAACCAAGAAAAATTAAGAATTATAAATTTGAATATTAATTTAATTACTTTTTATAATACAGATTTACGATTCTTTTACATTTTGTAGACAGTAGTTTAAAATAATTAACTTAGAATATAATAATAGAAATCTCTAATATAAAAATTAAAGAATATCTAATTAGGTGATATTTATGGAAGAATCAAAAAGTAAACAAGATGAAAAAGAAGAAGAAGAGAGTTTTTGGGAAAAACTCGGCAGATATCTTCCAAAGACTGGTCTCTTTGGAGCTTATTAATTTTTTTTTATTAATTTTTTAAAGAGAAACAAGGCATAAATTTTCTAAAGGTTTTTATAAAAGATTTTTAAGTCTTCTTAATTAAATTTAAAATTTTTCTAATACTTATTCTTTTTGTTGTGTATCCTCGTCAATTCGTTTTTTATCTGAATCTAAATCAGTGTTCATAATGTTTTTAATTGATTTTTGCCACTTATTACTCCACTTTTTCACATTTTCACCGATTTTATCCTTTACAGCTTTAACGCCATATTCAAAAGGTGTAATCCCTTCTTCTTGTTTAGAAAAGAAACCCCCAATGTATCTTATTACTTGTTTTAGAGTATATTTATCAAGCATAAATTCTTTAAATCGTTTAGAAAACCGAAAGGACAGGATTGCAAAAATTGTTATCATAAATGTAAATAATAGGTAGATTCTGTGGTAGATAGCTAATAATTCCAGATTTTGAGTAAAGAATAGTTGCAATCCGGGAATCTTAATAATGAAGAATGAATCTAATATGACCATATGATAACCCAGAGCTAATCCTAAAACCATAATAATAAGTCCTCTCTCTCCAAAAGTCGACTTTAAACGATCAGTGAAATAGAGTCTCGATTGGAATATTACGGGATTTTCGTGGGGTTCAAGCCTTGTTGGAGTTTCACTAATTCTCATGGTTAAACTCTGGACTAAATATAATATTACGATGAATACTACAGAAATATCAAGAATAACAGATGTTATCGTCCTACTTGTGGAAGAAAAACTAACAAGGAGGTGATAAAATGCGATAACATTAAAGAATCCTACAGCGGTTGCAAAATTCACGATGCTGGGCGTTTCCTCGAATTTCTTCGGAGCTCTTTTGATTAGAAGATAAACAATTATTGAATTCAAAATACCAAATGATCCTAAAATTAAACTTCCAATTGAGAACCGAAGAATAATATAAATATAAATGGGGATTGAAATAAGGAGAACTATCTTAATAATATAACCGAAAAATATATGTTCTTTAGGCATGCCAAGTGTGATAATCTTTTTAGGAAACGATGTAAAAAAATACAGCGTAAGAAAAAATAACGAGATAGTAGAAATCACGAGCCAGATAAGAAAAAATGATAATTTTATTAAACTAAAGATTGGACTTAAATAATTCCAATCGAAAAATAAGAAAAATATGGTTGTTGCTCCAAATATCAAGATTGGGATAAGAAAATATATGAAAAGATTTTTAATTTTTCCGATTAAGAGACCACTTACAATCATTGCTAAGGAGAGAAATAATTGTAGAATTAGCATTGATTGGAGAAAGCTTATGTTAATGATAAAATTTAAGTAATTCATAATAGAAAGAGTAGTAGTAAATCCAGTAAGAACTACAAAAATAAGCGCAAACGGAAAGAATTCCCTTCTTCTCAGTTTTTTTAGACCACCAAGTATCCTCCTTCGAACCCACCAAGCTAAAGTTCTCTCCAAATAAGACATAGTATAATTAAAGATTTCATAGATTAAAATATTATCTCGAAAATACCTAAATTTATCTTCTTAGATCCATTGGATTTTGAAAAAGGAAGGGGTTTTTAAGATTGGTTAGGGAATTAGTGATTGGTGAGCTTTTTTTGTATGAACAATCCATGGGGACATCAGAGACAAATGTCGAAATAAATCCGAGACACATTTTAAAAAAAGTAAAAATTGTATGCCCGATATGTAAGAAATCAGAAGAGATTCCTATACCTGATTCAATAGTAGCAAATTCACAAAAAATAATTACATTATCCGTTCCTGAAGGTATTGTGTGCGACCATCATTTCCAAGCGTTCATAGATCAGCAATGTAAGGTCAGAGGTTATCAAAAAGTAGATTACATTTTAAGTAATCGAACAGAGAGCAGTCTTAATGAAAAAAAAAGTAATCATCCTAAACGGAAAAATAGAAATCTTTTTGATCAACTTATTTTAAAGGAAAATTATGTTGAATACGATCCTCGCAAGGATGTTGAAAAGAACAAGATTAAAGCTGATATTAATGAAATGGAAAAGCAGTTTGATTCGCAGGATAAAAAGAAAATAACTCAAGCTGAAATATACGAGGAATTTTGGGAATTTATCGACAATAATAATCAAGAGTTTCAAGAATTTATAAAGAATGACGATAGAAGAAGCAACTCAAAAAGGACGAGGTTATGAATTAAAGTTTATGACAGAAAAAAAAATTTCACATCTAAGATGACATTATTTCATAAATTAAGTTATTCATTTTCTAATTTTCGTTAACTTACAAATTTGAATAAATGGAATAACTTAATAATTGAAAAATTCTTGATTTTTAGTATAAATAATATAGAGGATATTATCTAAATTTAAAAAGAAAAAGATTTAATATAATAGCTTCAACGAACTTGATTTTAACGAGTTGATATAAGGAAACTATGTATATCTCAGGATTAATTAGGAAAGAATTCGGTAGGATTAAGTCTGATAAGCGAACGTTAGTATTAATATTCGTTATTCCTATAATCCTGATAATAATTTTCGGATTGACTTCGGGTGGAGGTCCCACCGAATTTTTCGATTGTGCGATAATATCAAAAGATGAGATAGGTTATTATTCTTACGCTGACAATCAAACAAAACGATATTCTGCTCATGACGATACATTTATCGATATTGTCGAAGATGAATGTCAATCGTGGGGATTAATCGATTCTACCCATGTGGAAAATGAAGAAGAATACGATGACGCTATCGACGATTATATAAAGTTATTAAAAGACGAAACAATAGATGTGTTTTTAGTTTTAAAAGAGGATTTTTCTGAAACGATAGAGAATCAAACAGACACTACGTTAATTTATTATATCGATGGATCTGATCTACAGGCTATGAAGGCAATTGAAGTCGCATTAAAAGAACCTATTAGTTTATTTAAGATTGAAATTGAGAAAACAGAAAACTTTACCGTGATGATGCCGTATCTAGAATATGAAGTACCTTTTTGGGAAGCTCAGGTACTTAATTACGCTTTACCTATTGTTTTATCGATGGTTATCGTAGGATTGATAATGAACCTCACCACATTATCAATTGTTTCCGAAGGGCCATTACCACGAATGATGTTAACTCCCACTGCTAAAAATGAAATCATTTTAAGCAAGTTCGTTGCAAACACCGTTATTATGTTATTACAAGTAACAGAAATTTTCATTGTAAGTGCCATTTTTGGGATGTATAGTCTTGGCTCTCTTGTGAATCTTTATTTGGTACTTTTAATGACGGGATTTTCTGGAATTTCAATAGGATTATTTATTTCTGCGTTCAGTAAAACAGAGCAAGTAGCAAATCAAATGTATATTATGATGTTTATAACCTTAGTGATCTTCTCTGGGGCGTTTGTACCTATTGAATCTTTACCTGTTGTTATGCAAGCGATTATTTATTCTTTACCATTAAGTCATGCTATTCCGTTAATTGGAGGGATTACATATAAAGGGTTGCCAATTGATAGCTTTCATTTTTTGGGATTAACTTTGATAGCTATTGGCTATTTAGTCGTTGCTTATATCTTTTTTAGATTAAAAAAAGTTGAGGTGTAGTTTTGACTAATAATTCGAGTGATAAAAAAGCAACTAAAGTGGTCCAAACAACTTTTTTAAATAATTTGAAGAAAAAGTTCTTTAGAATATATAAGCAGATAATTAAGGAATTTCGCTTATTGAAAACTGATAAGATGAACCTTCTTATCGCTTTAGTGTTGCCTCCAATGATTATTACTTTAATGGCCACCATGATGAATAGTGCAGCTAGCATAGATCCCGTAGAAGTTATTATCGTTAGCAATGATTCTCGGGAGTATGTTAATCAAAATAACTATACGCAAACAACCACGTTAGATAATTTTACTGATAAATACATAGATGCTGTAGAAGAATCTAAGTATCTCACGTTGGTAGAATTTTATGACACTAGAGAGGAAAAATACGCAATGGAAACTGCTCGAGAAGAACTTAAAGCCGGTAGAATTGGTATTATTATCGTTATTCCGGTGGAATTTACAGAATTTTTGTATGCGGGTTTACCTGGAATTATTGAATGCGTACCTGATTCGTCTAACACTTTGTATTTACAAGACAAGCTCAATGCTGTGGAGGATTCAATTGAGATATTCGTGGAAGATAATAATTTGGATCCAGAAATTGTATATCAAGAATACGAAGAATTTTCAGTACCTTCGGGATATAATTTTAGATTCAATTATAACTTGACTGTAATGTTTTCTCTAATGGTATTTGGAATATCCAATGTACTGACAATCTTAGTTGTGGTTCAAGAGAAGCCAATAGCAAGACTTTTATTAACACCCGTTAAAAGATCCGAAATTCTGCTTTCCAAATATATTGTTTATTCAATAGTACTTGCCACGCAAATCACCCTCATTCTTGTCAGTGCGACATTGAATGGAATGTATTTAGCAGGCTCCTTGATAGATCTATTTTTAGCGTTATTTATGTTAGGATTTAGTGGAATCTCTCTTGGTATGTTCATTAGCACACTAAGTAAAACTAAAACTGAAGCAAACCAAATATTCTTTGCATTTTTTATAGTCATCGTATTATTGTCAGGTATGTTCGTGCCGATAGGTTCTATGCCCGATTATTTGCAATTTATTGCGAACATATTACCGTTATCGCACGGTTCACCAATGTTAAGAGGGATTCTATCTAAAGGAAAGCCTGCTTTAGGATTTGACTTTTATTCCTTACTCGCATTAAGCTCGTGTTTGGTAATAATTTCGTTTATAATAATTCAGAGAAGGAGATATGAGGTCTAATAATATTGAACGCTACTAATGTGAATGATTTGATGGTCAATGTTAAGGATTTAAATGTGCAATTTGGAGATGCTCATATAGTTCACGATGTGTCATTTAAAGTTAAAAAAGGGGAAATTATAGGTCTTTTTGGAATAAGTGGAGCGGGTAAAACAACAATTATTCGAGTTCTTACTTGCCAATTGAAAAATAAAAATTGGAACGGCTATGTCACGGTAACTGGACTAGATCCCTCGATAAGAAAGAACAAATCGTTGATACTCGGTAGAATTGGATATGTTCCTCAGCTTGAACAATTAAACCTATACTACGAGCTTTCTCCAATGGTAAACGTTAGCATATTTGCATCAACATATGGAATGGATAAAAAAGAAGCCTCCAAAATTGCTAAAGACCTATTTACAATATTAGATATACCTAAAGATACTTGGAATAATCCCTTAAAAAAATTAAGCGGTGGGGAAAAGAAAAGAGTTTCTATGGCCTTAGGACTAATTCATCAGCCAGGAGTATTATTCCTTGATGAGCCCACAACTGGTGTCGATGCCGCGAAAAGATACGAAGTGCTTTCCTACCTTAAGAAGCTTAATAGAAGATTAGGAACAACCATGTTCTTAATAACTCATGATATGGAATCTGCGTTGATCTGCGATAAGAGCGCCATATTAAGAGAAGGGAGATTATTAGAATTCGATTCTAACACCAATTTAATTTCGTCCCTTCCCAGCAACGGTCTTTTGGTTCGGTTATCAATAGAAGATTTAAGCGAAGAAAAGATAAATCTGATAAGAGAGTTTGATCCCGTGAAGAGAGTAATTAGAGGAGGAAATAAAATTGTGGAAATTTTTATGGACGATTTTGAACAAAATTTTCAAAAACTAATCGAATATCTTCAGAAAAAAGAATTATTAATAACCACCATGAGTAAAGATGTAGCAACATTCAGAAGATACTTCCAATTGAGAATTCAAGAAGAAGAAGAAAAAGAAGCGAGGAAAAATAATTAAAAATCAATAGAGGTAGAGAAACATAGATAAACAAACGCTCAAACGAATCCGTTTATTTGGAATTCTTGTAATTTTTTTCGGTGCTCAGTTATTAATTCTTCAGTTAGTTAATGTCCATTGGATTGTTTATTATGACGATGGAGAAGTTGAAGATCTTACAGAAGATATGATGTATTTCGCAGAAACTCATCAAAATCCAGACTCTGGTTTGTTTATTGAACCTGAAATCGATTCTAATTATAGAGCGATACATTCAATAGATTTTTCGCTCGCCTCGTCATTAGGATCTAAGTTAATAAATCCGAAATCGAACTCAGAATTGAAAAATAAATACTCAGATTTCTTTTTTGATTACTTATTTGAAAAACAAAACGATAACGGGTCCTTTTCTGATATTGGAGGCTTAGGTGATTTAATATCTTCTTACGAAGTCATCCAAACCATAGATACGCAATATCCCGACTATTTTAACGATAAATCCGAGGAAATCGCGGAGTTATTAAACTATATCGCAAATTCTTTAGAAGAAAACGGATGGGGGTTTAAATATAACGAATTCTCCCCAATCGGCGATATTATTTCCACTTATTCTGCCTTGAAGATGGCAAATAGATTCAACGCACCTTATCTTTACTCCAACGAGAATGTTTCCCGATTCGTAAATGCAAGCATACTTCTTAACCCGACTCCCGAGCTAAGATATTATTCGATCTTATCGTTTTTGGAGTTAGGATATTCGATTAATTCAACTTTAAAGACCATATTAGAAACATTTTTTGATTTACGGTATAATCCAATAGATGGGGGATATTCAGCATCTGGAGGGATATCTAATATTCAGTCAACCTATTACTCGATCGCTTCTCTTTATCTATTAAACGCAACTCCCACCAACGAGAATAAAACGCTTAATTTCGCACTCGACTGTATAAATACGGACGGAGGATTTCGTTATACCACTTACATAATTAATCAATCTGACTTTATCTCGGGTTGGAGCGGTATGAACACTATCAATCTCATACAACAAAATAACTCTACTTTAGCTGCAATAAACACGAATTCTTATAGATTAGGTTACTATCAATGGCTCTATCAATTTCAAGCTTTAAACGGATTATTTGGATATACTACAATACAAACTAATTATTGGGGCGTTTTAGCCATACATAAAGCAAATTTAGAAGATTTTGAGGAATTCGTTGAAATTGATAATATATGGGACTACATTGAAGATTGCTACAACAATGATGGAGGTTTTGGCGAGATACCAAATACTAATTCCAGTTTATTTTCCACATGGTGCGCGATTAATCTATATCAGATTTTCTTCAATTACGAGGACGTGGAACTTCCCGATATAAACGAGACAAAGGAATATTTAAGCGATCTCCAAAATTCTGACGGTGGTTTTGAAATTGGGGTTGACATCATTAACATTTTATCGTTTTTTGGACCTTTAATAGATATTGTGCTGAATTTAGTGAAGACTAATTCCTCAACTGTTGAATCTACTTATTGGGCAGTTAGCTGTCTTGATATTCTTGATGGAATGAATCTTATCGACGAAGAAGATTTAAAACATTGGATTAATTCTTGTCAAAACGCCGATGGAGGCTTTTCAATTATTTTAGGATTTCATAGCGATACAATCTCTACATATTTTGGTATGGCACTCTTTAAGGTCTTAAATTCAGAACCGATATCAATAAACGCGGTTATAGAATTTTTAAAAAAAGCCCAAGACGACGATGGATCGTTTTTGCCATTTCCTGCTCTTTCTCAATTTTTTGATTTACCTTCTAATTTTTTGATTACATATTTAGGTTCTAAAGCTCTTTACGATCACGATTATCAACCCGAAGAAATCGAAGATTTGTTAGATTACTACGACGATTGTATGAGTTCAAAAACCGGGGGAGTAGGAGATTTCCCTTCGTTCGGGGGAGACTTAAAAAATACGCCTTACGGGATCATCCTCTTACAAGAATTAAGGTACGATCAAGCTTTTAATCCCGAACCGTGGAATAACTTAATCATTGTTATAATATTAGCAGAAATCTTAGCGCTATTAGCTATTGCAATGCTTAGAGTCACTAGCGTTTTAAGCGAAAGAATTTCTAAACGATTAAAGGAAAAATACGATATGACCGATAAATTAAACGTAACTTATTTGCAAAGGTTTCCCGCAATAACTTGCGACAACATGAGCGTATACGCGGGGCGAAAACTAATTGTCGATTCTGTAAACATCCAGATTGAACACGGCGAGATATTAGGTGTATTGGGAGAAAGTGGGGCGGGTAAATCTACTTTTGTTAAGGCGTTGTTAGGAATGCGTAAATATACGGGATCAAGTAGAATATATGGTATGGAGTCGAAAAAAAATTCGAAAAAGATCCGCCCTATATACGGTTATGTCCCACAGGACTTAGGCAAGATTTACGCAAATTTTACAACCATGCAAAATTTGATTTATTTTGGAAAACAATACGATTTAACAGATAAAACGATTAAAAACCGAGCGAAAAGATTATTAAGAAGTTTAGAGATTGAAGATAAAGCAGAAGAACTAATTAAAAATTTATCTGGAGGTCAAAAACGAAGGGTCAGTATTGCAATAGCACTCATTCACAATCCCATATTTTGTATTTTAGACGAGCCAACTTCCGGATTAGATCCTGTGGTTCGAGAGAATTTATGGCTTACACTCACCAAGATTAACGAGCAATTTAACACAACCTTAGTGGTTATAACGCATTACCCCGAGGAATCAAGGTTTTGCAATAAAGTGGTCATTTTTGGCCGAAATAGGGGGATGATCGATTTCGGACAACCCAGAGACTTGCTACACCAGATTCCCGGACGAGGGAGAACGATTGAATTATATTTTAACGAGATTAAAGAGGACGCTCCCAAAAAACTTGAGACTATTAAGGGGATAGCCAAAGCTCTTGAAAATAAAGTTGGAACAGACTTTGTTTTACTGTCCGATTTAAACATGGATAGCCTTTTTGGAGAAATAAAGAAAAAATTTCCAAATTCTATTCCCCAGATGATGCAAAGAGATACCAAGATGGAGGAGTATTTTCGATATAAAGCAATGGAGGTTCCGAAACTTGAATAATACAGTTCAAAAAAGCAAGGAAACCTTAAAATCCTTAAGATCCCGAGTAATGGACGCAATTCGCTTCTCTGAAAGGTATTGGATGATTTATAAGGAGACCACATTTGGAATTGCGACGATAGTTGATTTAAACTATAAAAAGATTTACATCGAAGTTTTATTTTTTCCTCCTAACGATTCTACAAATGAAAAATCCAGAGTAAAGATAAATGTTCCGATTGAAACTCAATTAGACTTCGAACAGATTGAAAAAGATCCGCCTCTGGACGAGGAAGGATTCGTGAACGCTAAAAAATTAATTAACAAACTAAATGAATTAATTGACGAAGAAATAGATTTTTATGGAAGTATATTAAAAAAAGAAGTCGACTTGTTAGACGAATCGTTTGAGAATTACTCTATAGATAATAATCCATATCATCGCCAAATCTACATTCATTTTGAAGATTTTTATATTAAGTTAAACATTAATTTTGAAAATTATCCTGTAATACCTAGATTTCATTTTTCAAAATATTTGAGACAGATCTTGAGAGTTAGAGATTTATTAAATACAGAGATAATTGCGAACTGGAGTGAATCCTCTCCACCACATGTAATACAGATCGTCGAAAACGTAGCAATTATGATTGCGAAAAGATTAAAACTGACCAGACCCCCCCAGGATGCTCAAACCCTAAATTTAA
>WJKD01000172.1 GCA_014729315.1 Promethearchaeota archaeon
ATTTTTTCTTTATATACCTCCAAAATATCCGAGCTGTAATTGAATCATATTAAAAATTATAAAAAACTAAAATAGACTCAAAAATATGACACTCGATAAAATACCAAAAATTTTATACAAAAATAATATAACGGACCAATTAGATCAACTAAGAACGAGTTACGGCCAACTTACGAGAAGGGGTTACATTTACGGCTTGATGGCCATCGACCAAGACGCGAAGATTATTGCTATCGATTCCAACTTCGATCGGCAACTTAATATTTTCGATCTTTCGTCAATTGGAGCTGCTCTCTACGGTGTTTCCCGACAAGGTCAAGATTTTTTCGATGCAGATTATTTAGAACGGGCTTCCATTATCTATAATAATTTGCAGCTATTCGTAAGATCTATCGGGCGCATCGATCTGCAGAAAAAAGGCAAACGAGAAATTTTAATCGTCATCTTAGCGGATCGCGAAGTGAACATTGGGGTTCTAATCTTGCAGATGAGTAGATTTGCAGAACAAATTAAAAACCAGATTATCAATAGCGGAAGCATCCGTAATACTCTAAAAATGAACGAGAAAGAACTGAAAGAACACATAAAACGATTGAAAAAGGAAGTATTTAGCGACAAAATAAGCGGAATCTCGTAAGGAGGTTATTAAAAAAATGACAACAGAAACTAAAGATAAGTCGGACAAGAACTATTCCAACACGAAATCAGCTGATTCCACGACTACTAAAATAAAAAAAGACCCGCGTGTAGTGCAATTCAAGATCGTTTACTGGGGTCCCGGAGAATCAGGAAAAACCACCAATTTCTACCGTCTCCGAGAAAAGTTCGATTCTGTAAAATTAAACACCGGATTTTCAATTGAAACCACCGATGGTCGCACGCTATGGCAGGATATGGTATTCATCACCTTCGAATTTATTATTAAACAGACCAAATACACGATCATCGTACAGATTGTTACATGTACAGGACAAGAACGCTTCCTCTCAACTAGAGAATATGTTTTAGACGGGGCAGACGGAATAGTCTTTGTTGCAGATTCCGAGCCAGAAGTGAGCGAACAAAACCGTAGAAGCTTTCGAGAGCTGATAAGTTTCGCAAAACCAAAAAGAATTCCATATATCGTCCAACTTAACAAACGGGATTTAGAAGATAGAATTTCAATAAAAACTTTTAAACAAATTTTGGGTTTGCCCTTGGACGAGAAATATCCCGATGGAACCCGAGTGGTCTATCCTACAATCGCCCTCCAAGGTAAGAATGTCGTGGAATGCTTCGAAGATTTAATCCTCCAGGTGATCTATAACTATTTCAAGAGTTAATAAAGACTTCAAATTTTTTCCATTTCTAATTATTTTTAATTTATTATCCAATTAGAAAAATTATTTTAAAAGAATTTAAGAAATCAAGCGTAAAGGTGAATAAAAATAGATACAGAGTTCGACTTTCTAACTCCAGAATTTCTTCATTTAATTGTTTTTCGTCAGAAAAACCTTATAATATTTCCTTATGTAGATTTAAAACACCTCCATTCCTTAGATATCTTCGCCTTGGGTTACACACCTATCGACTTGGAAAGTACCGCCCTTTCAAATGTGAAAGAAATTATTGAACTGGACGCGACCGCTTCATATTCGCAAAATCGTGTTTTTTATTTCATTTATAATATTAGCGAAGTAGCTCTTAAGGAGGTTCTTCAATTTCGTAACATTCGATGCGTTGTGAATACTGCTGATAATGTTTCGGGTTTAGTAAGAGAGATTGAGGATCAATCAGAATTCATTTTTTATAACAAAAAAAACAAAAAATTCCTTAATTATGATTTTACAGACATCGATTTAAGTCTTGAAGAAGAACTTATTGGGGACGATACACACATACTCCAAGATTCGCTTATCCAATTAAAGGCTTTAGCAACTAAAATCTTTCTGCGGATAAACGAGTCAAAAAGTTTTCACGATTTGCTTAGTTTTAGTTCTTATAAAATGGAACATTGGAATCGAATTTTGGAGTTTGTAAGGAATTATTATTCTATTCGTATACCTGAGCTC
>WJKD01000173.1 GCA_014729315.1 Promethearchaeota archaeon
CCGACGATCTCCAATTCCAGGATTACGTTTTCCCAGTATGGATTGTCCATTCAGGTGACATTCGATACAAATAACACAGGCACACTAACAGCAGAAAAGGACGGTACCTCAATCTCATTTTTGATCCATAAAACAGATGATGCGCCTTATTGGGGACCATGTTTTTGAGGCAAAATTATGGTGTCCACTATTTGAAAAAGCTGGATAAATTATCCCCGCTTGTTACGGATTGGGGAGATTGTGTTTCGCATGAGGAATATTTTAAAGAATTCAGTGAAAAACATAAGCGAAAAAGGAGTTTTTGGGGGAGGTATGGGAAGTAAGGTGGGGATTTATCAAAAAACGTAATTGCTCACTCCTTTTTCAAATTAATGTAATATTTAGATAATTTTTATGTTGACATAATGCGGATTATTTTTTAAATTTAAATTAATCGGCTTACCTATTATATACACAATATTTATTTGGTTTTGCATAATTATTACTCAATATATAGTAGGCATCGATTTAGGAATGTGTAAGTATTGAAGTAATGTATCGTTATTTAATGAAGTTATATATGATATAAAAATATTAAATGTTGAATAAATCGCACAATAATTATAGAAGGGAAATTTAAAGAGATGCTGACAGAACAAAATAAAAAAGAATTTTTTGACGCAACAGACTCTCTTAAAAGATTTAAAAGAGCAGAGATAAAAGACGAAAAGAATCGGTCCTTAATTGAAGCATTATATACAGATTTATTACCTGAAGATCAGGTCTTTAAGATGTGCCATTCAGATAATACGACATTTCTCATTGGTAGAAAAGGTACTGGAAAGTCGACGATAATTTTAAGACTTGAAAAGGAATATAGGGAGAAAAAAAATTATTTATCATGTTATATTGATACGAAAACTGTTTTTGAAAGTACAAAGAGTGAATATCACAAGCTAGATTATTTGAAGGGTCGCATACCTGAATATGCTTTGGAAAAATATCTAATTGAAAGGTCTTTTATACAAAATATTTTAAAAGCAATAAGCAAAGAACTTGAAGAAAAAGCAAATACTTTTCTTCAAAAATTAAAGGCAAATTTCGGTATCAATAAGTCACAAAAAGTAAAAAAAAGAATTGAGCAACTACAAAATAAAATAGAAAACAATGAGCACTTAAAATCAATAGAGCTTCCTGTAATAAACGAATATTACAATAGTATATCTGGCTCACTTGAGAAAGAGGAAGCAAACTATCATGCATCATCTCAAAATGCCTCTATGAAAATAACACATGATACCGGTGTAGGTTACGAATCTAAACAAAGCTCTAGTTCTAATGCTAGAAGAAAAAACATCGACTCGTGGGAAAAAAGCTTCTCAGGGGCACTTCTTAAGGTTTTTCAAATTAGAGCAGTTATTGACGAGATAAAAGAAATCCTGAGCATGATAGAGGTTAAAAAACTTGTTATCTTTCTAGATGACTTTTCCGAGGTAGGAGAAAAAACGATACGAAATTTTGTAAACGTAATATTAGAACCACTTAATAACTGGGCAGATGAATTTGCTTGTTTCAAGGTTGCCGCATATCCTAATCGAGTCTATTATGGCGGTATAGATAAGGGGAAGATAGATATAGTAGAACTTGATTTTTACGATTTATATTCAAACTATGATAAGTCTACCATGGAGTCTTTATCGGTTGATTTTACTCGAAGATTAATTTCTCAAAGAATTAGATATTTTAGTACGGCGAATATTGAAGATTTTTTTGATACTAGATCCATGAAAATAGAAGAGTATTTTAATCTTCTTTTCAAAGCGTCAATGAATGTACCTAGAATTATTGGTTATTTGCTATTTTATTGTCACCAAACACATATTTCGTTAGGTAGGAAAATCAATAAAACCGGCATTGAGAGTGCTTCGAAAAAATATTATGAAAAAGTTATATCTTCTTTCTTCGATATTACCTGTCATAGCAAGATGTCTTTTAATGACAAAGTTTCAGAATTACAGCAAAAGGAATTGCTTGGGATAATTATTAATAAGCTGAAGCAGATAAGAAAGGATATTGTTACAGGTGAATTAACTGGAGAGGTTTATAAAAAGGAGAAAACAAATCCATTTACAAGCCATTTTTATTTGAAGCCAACTCTTGAGCAGTTTCTTAGAACACTTGAATTAAATTTTTTTATTACAAAATATAATGAAATGAGTGATAGAGATGGTAGCAAAGTCTCAATTTATGGTTTAAATTTTGGATTGGCATTAATTGAAAACTTGCGTTGGGGCAAACCAGAAGGGAATGCCTTCAGAAAATACTTTATTGCTAGGCCATTTGATTTTAATAAATCTATCGAAGACTTTCTTAAAGACTCAAAAAAGATAATTTGTTTAAATCCTTCTTGCGGAAAAATTTATCCTTATGAACAACTTAGTTATTTAAAGTTTGCGAAGATGCGTTGTGTCGAGTGTCAAACTCAAGTCGAGGTAAGAGCTGTATCTGAAAGTATTTTAAATGAACTACAAAAAATTGATAAGGCTAAGCTATTACCAAACTTAGATTTAACTATTTTGTATGAACTAAATAATTCAAATGAAAAAATGTATGCGAGAGATATTGCTGAGGAATTAGATGTTTCATCATACCTAATAGCTAAACGAGCGGAAAAGCTTGATAAAGATAAGGGACTTGTTCATAGAGATCGGTCTGATAGCTTATTGAAATATTCAATTACTGAAAAAGCTAAATCTGAATATTTTAACATCGAACAATAAACGCGTGTGTTCCGATTGTACCGAGGAGTTCCTGCTAACATGTAATGAGTGAACGCAGCAACAATAATACGGGGAAATATTATGTCTTCAGAATCCTGGTTTATAATCAAGTACCGTGATAAAACTCATCGAAAGTTCGAAATCGAGATAGAAAAAGGTAATTATATTACAGATTATTATATTATACAGGTTTATATTTCTTGTATCAATATGACTAACGTACAAAGAATTGCATTTGCATTATTATTTTCTACTAGATGGATAAGAATTAATTATAAGAATGATGAATTTATAAAAGGTTTAGGTACTGATAATAATTCCCTTTTAGTATCTAATTTGATAAAAGAATTATTGGAATCCAATAATATTGAAAATCTCGATCAAAAAGAAATAATTATTAATGAAAATAGTGATTATGCGGATAGAATCTTTCGCAATGAAAAGGGGATTTTTAATATAGAATTACCATCAATGGTTGTTGCTAAACATAATCGATTTGCAAGAGAAATCTTATTAAAGGATTTATATTTTCTCCAGAGTAGCAGGGGACCATCAAGCACAAATATGCTCTTCGATAAATGCAATTATTTCAGAATTAATTTAAGTAATGCGGTCAATGCATTAATTGATAGAAAGTATATTAAAAGACATTCAGAGAAAAAGACACTGGAGTTAACATATTCAGGTTTTTCGTTTGTTGAAGAAAAACTACTTTCCCCATTTAACAACAAGATTTTTTTAATAGCAGCATGTAATCCAACTATGTATGAACTTATCGATAAAGTATATAATAAATCAGTTGATGAATTGGGTCTTAAATTAATTTTTCAAGAACAAGACGAACCAAAAGAATCAATACATGATGATATTTGGACATATATAGCAGATTGTAAATTAATAATTTGTGACTTAAGTTTCAACCGTCCCAACTGTTTTATTGAATATGGTTATGCTCTTGCCAAAGATAAGCAGATAATTCTTACAATAAATGAAAATGAAGGAAAAACTGAAACTGGTTTTTTAACAGTTCCCTTTGATACTCTAAATCAAAAATATTCATTTTGGAAAGAAGAATGGCTGAGCAATAGCGATTCTGAAATCGATTTATTAAATTTTAAAGATGAAATAAAACAAAGATTAGAGATGAAATTGAGTATTTTAGATATAGAATCTGAATTATAAGAATCCTAAATTTATATGTGCAAAATGATGCATAGAAACAAGAAATGACTATCCCAAAACACTAGGAAATTTAATAGCATTGAGCTCAGAAATTTTTGTAGAAGCTTCACTCAAACTTGCTGAATAGAATAATGCAACTGATGATTATACAGTAAATTTCACTTCGACACCAGTTAATAAATTCCTTCTCGAAAAAGCTTTATTCCCCCCTCCCCAAATTTTTCCCTTGACATTTACCCGAATGCTCGTTATATTTTTTTAAGTGTTCCGCAATCGTTTCGGAATTTCTCATGAGTTCTCTTTCAGCTTTTATTCGTAATTTAATATTTGTTAGAAATTCCGAAAAGCTAAATAATTTACATTAAAAAGAGGGGTGTGATATGCAAACCTATATCCTGCTGACAAAGCTGGCGCCGGATGTTTCCAAGCGGGTGAAGGATCGGGCGCAGTTGGGGCGTGCCTGGCTGGAACAGGTGAAGGAGAAATGTCCGGAGGTGAATTTCATTTCGCATTATGCATTGCTGGGGAAATTTGATTTTCTGGATATTTATGAAGCGCCTGACGAAACTTCTGCCGCGAAGGTGTCGATGATCAGCCTGTCCAATGGCGCATTCCATGCCGAGAGTTTGATTGCTATTCCGTATCATAAATTCCTGAAACTGTCAGAAGAA
>WJKD01000174.1 GCA_014729315.1 Promethearchaeota archaeon
AATCTCAGGAGGTGATGTCAGCGATCAGATTAAATTGAAACCGGAAAAGGTGATTATTAACATTCCGGATTTTTACCTGCCGTATCGCATCGAAGGATGTACGGTGAAGCCATTTAATATTAAACTGAGAAAGGAGCCATGATGGCGCAAAACGATGATAAGAAGAACCTGCCGCAGGACCCGGACAAATTATGCAAGACCCTGGAAGTGGGCAGCCTGATCCTGGGCGTATTGCTCACATCGGTGCAGATTTATACGACGCTGCGGGGCGATGAGTCCAAATGAGCGACGATGCGCATAAGATGCCGCCCGATGCCGATGATCACATTGTGGAAGTATCATTACGGCATGTCATCGTTGCTTTCGGCGGACTGGTCGTGACCACCTGTGCTGTCGGCGCCGGGATTGCCTTTGCCCGGGATTATGCCAAATTCCGCCGGCAAAAGGCGCTGATCGACGCTGCAAAACAATTCTTATTAACCATTCAAGATGGAGGTGATAATTGGAAAAACGAGAAGACGGTGTCTTCATCCCCAACGAGGACATCAAAAAAGTCAAAAAAATCCTCGGTTATATCGGACTGAGTTTCCTGGGACTGGAAATGCTGCGCTTCGTGTTCCGAAGTAACGGACGCAAGTCATGAAAGGTCGCATTAAACTGCGGATCAATGTGAACTCACACGCCATCGTGAAGCTGGCAGGACTGGTCAGTAATTCCATTATCTTATCCACCAATGCGTATCTGTTGGGCGCCAATATCAGGCGTCAGGTAAAAGATCGCAAGACCGATGCCATTGTGAATAAATTGCAACTGGCAGCCGAGGTGGGACAGGCAATTGCGGGCTTATCGAAAGTCATCGTCAGTACGATGGATCGCCATGAGAGCGAAGAAGCTCTATGACCCGGAGAAGCGGCGCTATGTGCCGAATAATTTGTATTGTCATTATTGTGGGAACACGAATCAATGGCAGATTAATCTGCGGTTGCAGTGCCAGATAGAAAATAGTCCGGAGGGATTGATCTTCGATCCGGATTCGCTGCCAACGAGGCGGTTGATTCATGCCATTGAAAAGAATATTCATCAGATGGTGAACCGCTCCTACGACCGGGAAAAGCCGATATTTCACTGTGCCAATTGTCAGAATGAGATCCTGTACATCCATGAACGCTCACTCGAAATGTGCTGGTCGATGGATTGTCCAGGGTGTTTCGATTACGGCGAATGGATCGATAAGGAGACGTTGATCGAGCTCTGTTCGGAGTGCATGTGAAATCGGGATGGCAACATTACCGAGGACGATTGCATTGGACTCTGTCCGCATTATGACAATGGCTTATTAGAGGTGATGGCACACTATGAACGGACTCGCTAATAAAGAACATCTGGCGATTGCTGCCTAGGCACGCAACGATTTACAGCATCTGATGGACGATGTCAGTGACTGAGAAGTGGCTCAAAGGAGAATTCCTTTGGGCTTTTTTTAGCTTAAGAATTATGCATTAAAAACAGAGCAAAATTGGAGCATTTTTTGAGCTAAAATTGAGGGGTACATTTTATCAAGTTCTGTAATATCAAATGGTTAGTGTTAAATGACGACGGCGAAAAGTGCATATCATTTTGATAAGAAAAATGGTTGTTTTTTTGATCAAAATTGTAGACTTTTTTGAGGGTGGTTGGTTTATAATGTCGGAAGTGGTAGACAAAAAATGTCGTTTAAGAAATAGATTAAATATCTGAAAAATTTATTAATTTTCTTGAATTTTAAATTATAAATTCCTAAATTGCTTCATTTAGCAATGTGGATCCAGCAAAATGTTTGCAAGATCAAGTTAATGCATGTATAAGTTTTAAGAAAACTCTTAAATATGACGAATAGCCAATAGCAAACGAATGAGGTATAGACAAATTCGCCACATCATGTAAATGTTTCGAATAGATTTTGATTAATTATAGTTTCTCGTAATATGGTCACCTGGAAAAGGAGCTAACTGGAGAATATCTGATATGGACAATCGCTTTTTCGAACAACCGATTCTTAACTCACCTTACGAATATCCAACGCAGCATTGGGAGCTTGACGAACAAGGACAGCCAACCCAGCGAATCATTAGCAAACGTCGCCGTGCTGAGTTCATCACACCAATCCCAAAGCCCAGAAAACGCAAAGGGTCAAACGCTCAACAACAAATTATTTTTGATGAAGGAAAAGGACTTTCGACTGCTGAACAACAGTACGATCCAACGTCGGAGATGATCAATAAAATCCGCAGCCATGTGGATGAATGGAGAAAGGAATCAAACGCTTCTAACTGGAAGGTGACTCCCGAAACAACCCGCTTGTTACAGCACTGGAGGCATCATAAGTTTAATAATATCCGCCCGTTTTTCTGTCAGATTGAAGCAGTAGAAACCGCCATTTGGCTCACCGAAGTAGTTCCCAATCTCGGCAAGATTGGAAAGGACATTAAAGAATATCTCACCAGAGCAAATAAGAATTCCAATCCAGAACTTTTTCGTATCGCTCTAAAATTGGCAACCGGCGCCGGAAAGACCACTGTCATGGCAATGATCATTGCCTGGCAAACCATCAATGCGAAGCGCCGACCAACGAGCTCAAAATTCACACAAGGATTTCTGGTCGTCACGCCGGGAATAACAATTCGTGATAGACTTCGGGTACTTCAACCGAATGATCCTGAAGCCTATTATTCCAGTCGGGAATTAGTACCAAATGATTTGTTAGATGACATAAAAAGTGCTAAAATTGTCATTACCAACTACCATGCATTCAAACTTCGTGAACAGATGGAAGTTTCAAGAGGTGGGCGATCTCTTCTGCAGGGTCGTGGCGCTCCGTTGAATACGCTGGAAACCGAAGGTCAAATGCTTCAACGAGTCATGTCAGATCTCATGGGAATGAAGAAAATTATGGTGCTGAATGACGAGGCACATCACTGCTACCGGGAAAAGCCGGAAAAAGAAGAGGAAGGGAAACTGAAGGGAGATGAACGAAAGGAAGCCGAAAAGAATAATGAAGCTGCCCGTTTATGGATTTCCGGACTCGAAATAGTCAAACGTAAAATTGGCATCTCGAATATGTTTGATCTTTCAGCAACGCCTTTTTTCCTCAGGGGATCAGGCTATGCCGAAGGTACTTTGTTTCCGTGGACAGTTTGCGATTTCTCGCTGATGGATGCCATCGAATGTGGAATCGTAAAATTGCCGCGTGTGCCTATTGCTGACAATATACCCGGTGAAGAAATGCCAAAGTTCAGAAATCTGTGGGAGCATATTCGTGGTCGAATGCCGAAGAAGGGGCGCGGGAAAGCCACGGATCTCGATCCGCTAAGTTTGCCTGTTGAATTACAAACGGCGTTGGAGGCTCTTTACGGACATTATGAAAAGACTTTCAAATTATGGAAAGACGGGAAAGTTAAAGTCCCGCCATGTTTTATTATCGTGTGTAATAATACCTCCACATCAAAACTTGTCTATGATTATGTGTCGGGCTTCCATCGTGAGAACAAAGATGGATCGACTCAATTTGAGAATGGTCGGTTAGAGATTTTCCGTAATTTTGATGAGCATGGGAATCCATTCGCCAAACCACACACGTTGCTCATCGATAGTGAACAACTGGAATCCGGAGATGCCCTGGATAAAAATTTCCGTAAAATGGCTGCTCCCGAAATAGAGCAATATCGACGGGAGATAATTCAACGTACGGGTGATCGTCATCAGGCAGAAAAAATTACGGATCACGATCTACTCCGTGAGGTCATGAATACGGTCGGGAAAGAGGGAAAACTTGGTGAATCTATTCGCTGTGTTGTTTCGGTCTCGATGCTCACCGAAGGTTGGGATGCAAATAACGTCACTCACATTTTAGGTGTGCGTGCTTTTGGTACACAGCTTTTATGTGAGCAAGTGATCGGCAGAGCCCTGCGCCGTCAATCTTATGATCTTAACGATAAAAACCTTTTCAACGTGGAATATGCCGATGTGCTTGGTATCCCATTTGATTTTACGGCGAAACCAGTTGTTGCTCCGCCACAGCCACCACGGGAGACGATAAATGTCAAAGCGGTGAGTCCTGATCGTGATCATCTTGAAATTCGTTTTCCGAGAGTCTCCGGCTATCGTGTCGAGTTACCGACGGAACGTCTTTCTGCCGAATTCAATGAAGATTCTGTGCTTGTTCTGTCACCAGAGCTGGTGGGGCCGTCGATTACCAGAAATGCAGGTATTGTTGGAGAAGATGTTGACTTAAATCTGGAACACCTGGAAGATTTGCGTCGGTCAACCTTGCTGTTCCATTTAACAAAAAGGTTGCTGTATAAAAATTGGCGCGATCCGGATGAAGAACCAAAACTTCACCTGTTTGGTCAATTGAAACGAATCACGCGGCAGTGGCTTGATAACTGTCTTGTTTGTAAAGGAGGCACCTATCCGGCTCAATTGATGTATCAGGAATTAGCTGATATAGCCTGTAAACGCATTACTGATGGAATCACCCGTTCTCTCACTGGTGAGCGTCCCATCAAAGCCGTGCTCGATCCTTATAATCCGATCAATTCGACAATCCACGTGAATTTCAATACTTCGAAAAAAGATAGATGGGAAACAGATGCCCGTAAGTGCCATATCAACTGGGTCATACTTGATGGAGATTGGGAAGCAGAATTTTGCCGTGCGGCTGAATCACATCCTAAAGTAAGGGCTTATGTGAAAAATCATAATCTTGAATTTGAGGTACCGTACCGTTTCGGATCAATGATGCGAATTTATAGGCCGGATTTTATCGTTGTAATCGATGATGGGCATCAGGATTATTTGAATCTGGTCGTTGAAATAAAGGGATATCGGCGTGAAGATGCCAAGGAAAAGAAAGCGACAATGGAATCTTACTGGGTTCCTGGTGTAAATAATAGCGGTAAGTATGGTCGCTGGGCATTTGCCGAATTCACTGATGTGTGGGAGATAGAAGCAGGGTTTGATAAATTGATTCATCAATTTAAAAACGGATAAATCAATGCAGGAGAAAGAGCCTTTAATTCCGAAACATGGCGGCTACCGTAAATTAAAAAGTTTTGGGATCGCCCGGTTGATTTACGATGTCACGGTGCGTTTTTGCAACCGCTATATCGACAGACGCAGCCGCACCCACGACCAGATGGTCCAGGCCGCGCGCAGCGGCGTCCAAAACATCGCCGAGGGCAGCTACTTCTCCGGAACATCCAAAAAAATGGAAATGAAACTGACCAACGTGGCCCGGGGCAGTCTGGAAGAGCTCAAGCTGGATTATGAGGATTTTTTACGGCAACGGGGGCTGGAGATGTGGGAAAGGGGAGACCCGCGCCGCCAAAAACTCATTGATCGGCGCTGCACTACTGCTGATGAAGTAGCACTTTGGGTTAAAGAAATTCATAGTCAGTATGGGGCTGGTGGACGGGGTGGACAGAGTGGAAGCGCCGAAAAATCCACTTCGTCCACAAAGTCCATTTGGGCAGGCACTGCAGCTAACGCTGCTTTAGTTCTTATTGCTGTGGCGGTGTCTCTTTTAGACCGCCAACTCGCCGCGCAAGCCCGTTCTTTCGAAAAAGAAGGCGGTTTTACAGAGCGGTTGTATCAGCATCGGAAAAAGTATCGGAATGGACAGAAAGGCAAATGAAACATCCAACTATTTTAGATTAAAGGAATTCAGAATGGCAAAAGGAAAAAATAAAAATAAAATCATTGCAACGCTTAAACACGATGATGCCTCTCGCAAGAATATTCCTACTGCTGAATACCAATCTATAATGCCCAAAGATAAACAAGATCCGATCGAAGTTGCATACAAACGCCGTGATCCCGATCTGGATCCACAGCTTGTCTGGCGCGGGAAGGATGTGTTGAATTGGTCTGATTTAGTAGTCCAGGCGCCGCCGCTCTA
>WJKD01000175.1 GCA_014729315.1 Promethearchaeota archaeon
GAATTTTTGCTACGAATTCTTCAAAGTTATTTAATTCTGCTGGAATAGTTTTTTGGGTCAACGAAAGATCATTTCGAAATCGCTCTAAAATAGTTGGACAGGTTATCCAGGCAAATACGCTTTTCATTGATTTGACAGGAAAAAGCAATAATCGCGCATCCGTGAAACCCAATGAGCCAGCGAACTTATCACCGTCTTCAGGTCCAAAGGTTGGCCATATTCCTTCATCAATAAAATTAGTTTTGTTCAAATTCGGAAATTTTGTTGTAATCGCTGGCGGAATGTTTTCTTTGAGTGATTCATATATTTCTCGTAAACCTCCTTTTAATCCAGAAGCTTCAATTTTAGGAAAATCTGTATGTCTTTCCCGTTGAATTGGTAAATCAACGATTCCTAAATCACTGCCACTGCCAGCATGAAGCGGCGTTTCAACAATCAAAAACAATGGTTTGGCTTGTTTATACATTTAGAACCTCCTTCAATTAAATTATGCCCTTAAATTTGTTATTGTCTACTTTCCATTGTATCTTTTTTTGGGGATCACCTATATTTAAATCTAATCTTTTCCATATAATTTCTTTAAATTTGTTCTGATTCGCACTTTGTAACTCCGTAATTTGATCAAGTACAGAATCAGGAATTTCTGCATGACTATATAAAATGAACTCTAGCTTAACAGATTTATCGCTGTATTTGCTTAATAGGTAATCGAATTTATTTTCTTCAAATTTCGATTTAATTTCCTTAAACCCGTTTAGCGGCTTTACTTCAACAGCAGTAACAAAATTTTTCGATTCAATAAAAACATCTAGTTCAAGCATTTTTTGTTTATTTTCCCAAAAAGTTATACTATGCTGAACCTCAGTGCTTGAATATTTTTCTGCATAAAATTTGAAAACTTTTAATTCGATTATATTTCCAAATAAATTAGAATAAGCATTACGAATACCTTTTGACCGAAGATTTTCAAACCTTCTTAAAAAAATATCACCAATTAAACTCAAATTAATTTCATTCTTTTTTTCATCTTTTTCAAGGATATTGCTCTCAGTTAGATTTGTGATATCTTTTAAATTGTATTTTAAACCTTTTTTAATCAATTCTTGCTTAAAATCATCAAATTTATAACCTGATTTATTTTTCAATATTTTGACCGTATCATAATAATCATCCAAAATGGTGAAATCAAAATCAATAGGAGCTTGGGGAATTTTAATCAATTGATTGCTTTTTTTTAGCGTATCTTCAAAAGTATAAAATAATTGGATACCATATATTTGTCCCCAAATTGTTAGATAAGGAATGGTTGCTTTGTATCCACCTGTAATATTTAGCAAAAGGTTTGTTTGTGGATCAGGAACCTTGTCGAGAAAATCTTCGATTTTTCTAGTCAGAGATTTCATCCCAATTTGAATAAAATCGTTTTCATCTTCAACCTGAAGTCCTTCAATGTGATGCTCTTGAATAATTTGTGTGACTCTATTTAGGTGGTTTTTCCATAATCGGATATCTGAAATAATCTCAGCCATAAATTTTGAAAGCACAGTATCCGAAGGTAATAAATGAATTTCAAATTCTTCATCAGGGAATTTTTCCTCTAATTTTTTAATACTCGTAAATTCAGCACAAGCGTTTTCAGTTTTTTCCGCCCAAGCTAAAATATCACTTTTCAATGCTTCTCTGGCATTTTCAATTAGATAAGCACCATAGTTTTTAGCCGATCCAGCTTCATTAAGATCATCCCTATAACCTTCCAGTCCTTTGCATTCTCCACCTCCTTTAGATTTGCCCTTAAAAAAATTATTTATCAAAGATAATCCTACTGGAGAAATAATTGTTTTCATATTACCTCCTAAATTAGTCCAATAAGAGTTAAACCCAAACCTTCGTTTGCTCGATTAATGGAAATGTTTCGGTAGTGAAAAGCATTGAACACATCTGCTCCTGTTCCTGTTTCCAATTGCAGATAATAGACAGAGCCAGCAGGAATAGCTCGATACATTTTTTTTGGTTCACCTTTGGCTATATCCCAACCGCCAATATTAACCGGTTTGCCAACAACAGCAGCGATAAGTTTACATTTTATATCCTTGTAATTATATTCATTGCCATTCATCCATTCAGCTATCCAACCTTCATCATCGTTTTCACAATTCCAGATGGCTGGTGTAGCACAGTATAGTTTGAATCGCCGTGTTTTTTCAATTGCATTGATTACTTTTTCTTTTTCACTATCTTTGTAATCAAATATCTCGGCTGCACTTTTTCTATAAATGAAAGCCCGATTTTCACCGCCAAATTTGAGAATTCCGCTATTCGGCATATCTATATTCTCAACATCAACCAATATTTGATACTTGGCATCAGTTTTCAGTCGCATCATGTTGACACGATATAGTCTTCCTTCTATATTCTCTGGATTATTCAAGTCTCTTTCTATACCAACTTTCGGTTCGTGTATCAGATAATCCTCCTGAAATAGCGGTCGATATTGCAATCCATTGGAAGCTCCTGTCAATAAATAAGATTTGAGAAAACCAGATTCTAATAGGGCGCCTGATGGGTATTCTACGTCGGACCTATCTGAAAACAGCATTTGCTTAGTTTTTGAATTACTGTTAAAATTTTCATCCCTTAAATTTAGGTGAAGAGTTTTTCTTTCGCCATTATCCATTTTTTTTAGAGTTACTAAATCTCTTGGTAGCGGGAAATAGATAATCTCCTTTTCTCCTTTTCTTTCTAAAAAAAGTCCTTTCACACAAAATTTTCCATGAGATGTTTTTGTTCCTATCACAGTTTTTATTGATTTATCTTCTTCTTCAAACTCTTTCCAGCCTTTTTCACTAATATAAGCTGTTCGCAAAGCGCCATAAACTGTAGCGGGAAACGGTGGAAAAATACCGGTAGCTTCTGTCTGTTCGCCTCTCGAAAAGGGTTTGCCATCACGAAAGAAAAATGTGTCTGCTGGTTCTAATGATATTTTCATGTTTTATGTCTCCCTAGATATAAAATTACAAATTTCAAGAAAACTAATAAAGTTATTAAAGGCATCTAAACTTTCTAAACTCATCTTATCAATCTCTACTATGAGATCTGAGAGTTGTTTTGCCAAAACATCCAGATCTGGATCATTTGTACTGACTGCAACATTAAGGGCTCCATTCGTATTTTTTTTCTTAATATGCCGATTCATCAAACGGAATAATTCAGATTGAATTTCTTTATAAAGTCCTTTAATTTTTGTTTTTGGGTCAATTAAATGCAAAAACTCTTCTCTTAATGTGTAAAGGAATTTATTTGAGAGATGATTTTTTAAAGCAGTAGTCAAATTAATTGCCAGTACCATTGTTTCTACTTTTAGCTCATGATAATTCCATTTAAGAACAGACTGAGCAATGTTTCCAGAATGCTTTAACAAAGCAAATCCTACAGCATCCTTCCCTTCAACTTTTTTAGCCAATTTTTGCATATTTCGAGCCCATTCAAGTGCTATCGATAGCGGAGTCTTGTAGTGTGCAAGAGCAATACCGGCTGAGAAAGTAAAATTATCTTCTGGATTATTCAATTCAAATTCGTTTTTTATTGTTTGGTTAACCATATCATTAAATTTGGTTTTTAAACTCAACAATACTTGGAACAAGTAATTGAGGTTAACAAAACCAAGATAGTCGTCGCCTCCAGCATAAGTTGTCTTTCCAAAATATTCATTTTTTATTATAGCTATATCTTTATAGTTAGGAGCTTTTAAAATATTGATAGCAAATTTAGAAAAATCACCCAACTTCTGGGAAATTAAGCGATGAAAGGATTCTAAATTTACTAAATTATTTTTAATTTTTTCCCCTGAAAGCCATTCTCCCATGCTATCGCCATCAAAGGTAACTACTGCATAATATTTTGCAAGGTGAATATTATATTTGCTAGCATAGTTTGCTATCAAATTTTGCTGTGTCTGGATTGTTTTCAGCTTTGAAATACTTTCCTTAAGGTCATGTTTCTCAAAATATTTTTTATTTAAATTTTCTTTATGGTAAAGCTGTTCATCAAATTGAGAACCAAAAATTTTTTTATAATTTTCTATTAAAACATAGCCTTCTGGTTTCTTTTTAATTTCATGAAGAGCATGTAATAAACCAATTCGGGCAGTAGACGGAAAAGATTCAATTTTTGTATCATAATAACGCTTAGTTGCACATATTGCACACAATCCTTCGCCAGTTAAAAATCTGTAATCTTTTTTATCAACAGAAACATATGAGTCAATATTTCTTTTGCGATCATCCGAGTTACGATCTTTGTAAAACAAAACGTTTCGTTCTCCGCAGAGTGAACATTTACGACCCTTTTCAGGGAGCTGTTTAAAGGCTCGGATGTTTTTAACTCCGCCTAAATACTTTTCAATTTTTTCAAAGGTCGAAAAATAATTTTCCTCAAAAGGTATAGCAAGCCAGAAAATTTCCAAGAAATTTTCAATCTGATTATTAAAGCTTTTTTGAATAGAAGTAAAACCAGGTTTATCTTTGAATCTATCATTACACAACTGTTTGAATTTCTCTTGAATTGCTTTTTCAAGTATTTCGCCAACACCTTGTGGATTTTCCGTTATGATTTTTGCAATAAACCGATTAGGCTTTGAAGGTGTATCTTTAAAAGGAAAGATTATCTCAACTTCACTGATTGAATCTATTTTTTCTAACTTATCTATTGCAATTTCAATTAAGTGAGAGAGCAATTGACTTCCCGAATACAAGTCCTGAGTTTTCCTGGCTTGAGATATGAATGACTGGACAGGACTAATAGTGAATAAAAATAGATGATTGCTCATATTACCTCCTTCATTTCTAGACCCAGATATCTGTTAAATTGATCACATACTTTTTCAAAATTCCTATCAACATCTGGCGGTACAGGTTTTGCAATTACTTCACTTAATACACCATCACAATATTTTGAAGGTAGGAAGAAAATATATCCTTCATAGTTGTTGTTAACCTTCAACACTTTCATGAAATAAGGTTTCGATCTTCGTTTTAAAAAGGATTTATGGTCTTTAAATGCTACAATCGGAGCACCAATGTATTGTCTTTTATCGTAATGATGCTTTCTTTCAAGATTTTCCCGTGCATTTTTATAAATTATTCCAATTTCACGAAGGCAATCGTTCCAAGAACTATATGCTTCATTCAATTTAAATATTTTTATTTTATTTGAGAATGCTGTATAATTTGGCAAATCAACATTTTTTGTATTTTCCTTGAAAAAATCATTGTTGGGGTATGGATATTGTAGTCCAGTTTCGGAGAACTTATCAGGATTTGTAACTGTGAATCCACCGAATCCATTTCTGGTTTTCGCACCTAAACCACCAAATATAGATAACAAATACATACTTTTAATGAGATTATTTTTTATTTTCTCATAATTTTCAATATTTTCATTAATGTTAATAATAATAGTAAAATTATACCCAGCAGGTAAATAATCTCTAATAAATATGTTCCCATCACCTCGCTGATATTCTAGCGTTCCATAAGCAAGATATTCGAGAATGTTAATCGGGCGCATTTTGCCCTTAATTAAACACATTACTTTACGAGACTTTAGTTTTGCTCTTGTTGGATTAAATACCTCGGGAAACTTGATTCGGATTGAGAAGGAACTTTTTTTACCATTGTTTGATGCAGTGCCAAATATTTTACCTTCTTCGGACTCGAGATAATTGTGTGAAATGGATTTTTTTTCTATCCCCCATAAAGATGCACGCCACCAAAAGCGCATCGCTCCTTTTATAGATGGTGGTCTTAATTCAACACTCTTGCCATCAGCTCCGGCAAGGAACATTGGTGTTATTAATTTGCATGTGAATTTTATTGATTCCATGAAACCTCCTTAAATTAATTTGATGTTCATTTATATATTAAAAATATTTTCTTAAATTTCATCATAAACAACCTTGCCACAACTTTGCCGCAGCAAAGCCGTCGGCAGTTATCGGAGTATTATTTTGGATTTGTCCAGTTTGATGCCGTACGATTTGCGGTACGTGCCCACCGCGGATATGACGTAATATTCTGCCAGATCGTCGTTTTGCAGCGCGTGGCGGATTTTGCGTTTGATGCGGGAGAAGTGCTGACATGCGCGTTCAAAGGGGAGATTCCCGTTGTCCAGCGACCGGATGAAATTGTCGTACGTTCCGGCAGATACCAGATTCCGGTATATGTCAATAATTCGTTTCAACCCATCACTTTGAAAATAGTAGCCATCGGCAGCCTCGAAGTATTGTTCGTAATCTTTAATTGGAACAGTATCCTGCCGTGATTTGCTGCGCTCCGCGTAGTAATAGTATGTCGCCAGCTCAATGGGCGAAAGGTGGATTTTTCGCAGACCGATGCTTACTTTATTCCGTTTCACATCAATGATGAGCTGCGGCAAATCCGGTAGTTGCTCAATTTTTGCCTGGGTCAGGCGGACCATTTCCTCGTACGTCAATAGCCATTTATCACCGAAAATGTATTCCCGTTTTGCACCGAGCCGGATGAAGGGGATTTCAATCATATCGATAGATGCGTTCTCCGTGGAAATTTCTCTACCATCCGCAGTTTCGAGGATTTCCGGATTTGGCGGGATGTAATAAAACTCCGGGTGATTCTGAAATTCATCCGGATGCACCAGCACATGGTACAGCCGGTCGTGTTCTCTGCCAAAAAATTGCAGCGCATACGCGAAGTAAATACTCATCGTTTTTCTGCCGCCGGCAATGGAGCAATGGAGGACGGTATTGGGATCTTCTGTCAGCGAATGGAGCAGTTTCAAAATCAAATTCACCATGGACTGATCAGGATTTGTAATTCCTGGTGAAGAAAC
>WJKD01000176.1 GCA_014729315.1 Promethearchaeota archaeon
AGCAAATGACATTCCTGACCTGCCGCATATTCCCGAAAAATCCGGCAAACACCCCCGCCGGGTGATTGAAGCCTTTGCAGATTATCTGGGACAAGGCGCGGAGCTGGAGCTGCTGCACATTTTGGGACTGTTCGACCGCCCTGCAGAAAAAGCCGCCATTGATGTGGTGGTGCAGGCGGAACCGATTCCGGGACTCACCGAGCACCTGCACCCGCTTTCCGAAGTGCAATGGTACAATTTATTGGGTAAATTACGGGACATGAAATTGCTCGCCCCGGAAAGCCACCACCGGACCGGTACTATTGACTGCCACCCGCTGATTCGGGAGCATTTCAGCGAAAAGTTAAAAGCGAAAAGCCAGAACGCCTGGATAGAAGCCAATAGCCGGTTGTACGACTATTACAAAAACCTGCCCGAAAAAGAGCTCCCCGATACCCTGGAAGAAATGGAGCCGTTGTTTATGGCGGTGGTGCATGGGTGTCGGGCGGGGAGACATCAAGAAACTTTTATCAATATATATTACGAAAAAATCTGCCAAAAAGATAAACATTTTATTAAACAAAATTTAGGTCTTTTTAGTTTAGATTTAGCATTATTAGCTAATTTTTTTGATGCTCCGTGGAGTCATATAATAACGAATTTAGAAGGAAAACTAAAAACATTTATAAGGAACAGCATTGGTTTTGATCTTAGATCTATTGGGCAATTTAAAGACGCTATACAATTGATGAAATTTGCACTTGAGGAGGTTATTCTTCAACAAGATTGGAAAAATGCTGCTATTCAGGCTGGCTCAATTAGTGAATTGTCGTTAACAATTGGTGAAATTAGTACTGCTATAGAGTATGCAAATTCAGCTATCAATTATGCGGATAAAAGTGGAATTCCTTTTAGAAAAGTAACTGAAAGGGTAATATCAGCTGACATTATTCATCAATCTGGAAAACAAAAGGACGCAGAAAAATTATTTCGGAAAGCAGAATCACATTTTAAAAAAGGGAAATGTAAATACCTCATATCACAAAATGGTTTTCAATTTTGCGATTTATTGCTGAGCCAAAAGAATGTTGAAGAGGTAATAAAACGGGCAAATGAATCGATAAAAATTGTTCAAAATTTATTTGGAATTTCATTAGATCAACTGTCATTAGGACGGGCGTATTTGCTGCAGGCAATTCAAACTTCGCCATTACTACGCCGCAACTTCGAACTTCAAAAAGGAAAAGAGACAGAGCTGGCAGCTGATTACCTGCATCAGGCAGTAGATGGATTAAGGAAATCTGGAAGACAAGATGAAGTACCTCGTGGTTTATTGGCACGGGCGGAGTTTTATCGCCTGCGGGGAAATTATACTTGCGCATGGGAGGATTTAGAAGAAGCGTACGATATTGCCGAACGCGGGGAAATGCGGTTGTGGTTAACGGATTACCATCTGGGAGCGGCACGGGTGCTGTTTTCGGAATTGGTATCAGAGAGTGCAGTCACGTTCAAACGGGAAGATAAATTGGCGGAATTCGAAAAGCATGTTAAAGAAGCGGAAAAGTTAGTGAAAGAAACCGGCTACCACCGCCGCGATCCGGAGCTGCTGCTGTTGCGGGCGCAATATCATTTTGTCAGCGGAAATAAAGCAGAGGCAAAGGAGTGGCTCAAAAAAGCAAAAGAGCTATTTGGGGAAATGGGGATTCGGGAACGGGATTGGGAGATAGCTTTAGTGAATAGTGAATTGAGAATAGGCAAAAAGTGATACGGGATAAGTGATTTGGGATACGTAAAAGCAGGGCAAAGTGAATAATGAATTGGCTGGGAGCGCATTTCCTTTATGAAATGCGAGTTTCGATCGTGATCCTTCGATAGCTTAACCGCTTCAGCGGTTTGTTATTTGTTTCGAAAACCGCTGAAGCGGTTGTTCGATTTTCGTTTGTATAATAAACACCACAATGAATTGTGGTGCTGGTTCAACTTCATGTTTATACGGCAATCGCCGATAGCGCCCTTCCCCGCCGCAGTTCATAAAGAGCCTGTCCGAGAACTACCAAAAGGTGTCATTCTGAACGACCGAAGGGAGTGAAGAATCTCACACCACGAAGCCTAATAAAGACAAACGCTTAGTGGTATAAGATTCTTCGTCG
>WJKD01000022.1 GCA_014729315.1 Promethearchaeota archaeon
AATATTATTCATTCCACTCGAAACATACTACCATTTTTCTGCAAAAAGCGATCGTAATTTATCGCTGCTACATTTTATTGCATAAAATCACATAGCTTGGTGAATATTCGAAATATGCAAAAATTTTCTTGCTTTTTTACGATAATTTTTTATATTGATTGCAATGCCCATAGAAAGACATTTTTCATTTCGATTATTGCCACTATTCTATTGCAGGTGCAGTGGGTGTGCATTAGTATTTATCGTTTTGATATTAAAAGAATCGTTAAAATAGTAGGGTAACATCTCCCTATAATATATTTTTTCCTATACGTTGATTTGTGCTTTGCAGTGTAAGGTATAATATGTGATGCTTCAAATATAAATCAAAAACAAAATGCAAAAATTGAGGCAAAGTATGCTTGAAATATTAAAAAACCAAGTCACTATAGGTGACAATCTTTTAATTATTCTTGTTAATGGACAAGAGATTGAAGGCAGAGTTAATGAATTTGGTGATAATTATGTTGTCTTGATTGCAGAAAACAAGAAAAAGACATTATTTGAAAAATTAATTGGAGGTTGGGAAATCATTAATAAAGAAGAAGCGCCCAAACACTCATCAGAAGTAACTTCAGAACTAAATAGCGATAAAGATGACACTATATTTGTAAGCGATCTGACTGTCAAAAATGAGGTAAAAAACAATAAAATTAAAACATCAAATAATGCAAATCAACCCAAAAAACAAAAGAAAAAATTTACAAAATCGTTCGGATCCTTTGAAGAGCTTCGTGAGGAAATAATTAAGCCGATTGTTGAAGAACAAGATCAAAAGCTAGTTCCAGCAAACGGATTAATAATAAAATTCATAAAAGGGGGAAATTTCGGATTTGTGAGAAATGAAAAAGGTGATGAATTATATTTTAATCTTAACGACGTAATTGATGAAGATCTTTTGTTTCGAATTAACAACAATGAAAAAAATATAACTGTTTTGTTCACTTTGTCAAGCAATTATAAAGGCCCCATTGCACGATATCTTCACAAGCCTAAGTCTATAAGCGAATTAATTGAAGATTCAAAGAAATATGAAAATCTGGAAAAATATGACGTTGTTTCAGCAATTCTTAAACAAATACTGAATGCTTATCCTGACAATATCTCTGCAAAGGATTACTTAGATAAAATTAAGAAATTAACAAGACAAAAATTCAAAGGAAAGTCAAAAGAATTTTTCCCAAATTATCAGAAAGCCAAATTTGCGAAGGAAGCTAAAAATTACGAACAAGCTATGAAATATTTTAAAAATGCAATTCAAAGTGAAGAAAAATTAGAAAGCAGTATCAAAGATTTAGCATCACTCTATATAGAAATGGGTGAAAATGAGCAAGGGTTGAACTTCATAAACAATTATGCAGATAAACTTCCCCAAAATATCACTTCATTTAATTTTCTTGAAAATTACTATTACTCTTTGAAGGAATACATTAAAACAATAGAATATTTAGACTTTTTATTGAAAAACACTGATAGGAAGAACAAACGAAGATATACATATCTTCTAGCCAAAAAGTCTTCTTGTTATATCAGATTAAAAGAAATTGATTCTGCCAAAAAAATATTAGAAGACATTTTAAAAATTCAGGCTGATCATTCCTACGCATTAAAACTGTTACAAATATTAGATGAAGCCAGTAAATCAGGCGATTATGAAGAAATTGAAAAAGTGATAGATGAAACAGAACTATCTACATTTGGTGGAGGTCTAAGTAAATTAATTCAAGACACAATTGATAATTATGAAGAATATTATGGAGTCCCCCCGAAGATTGCTGAATCTAAAAAATTTACTAAAAGCACATTGAGAGAAATAAGACGGATAAGTGAAGAGGCAGGCAGGGCAAGACCTAGGGAAAGAGCAAATTACCTACTTACTGAATCAAAACTAATGCTTGAGTTAGAACCAGAAAAAGATATACAACATAGAAGAGTTTTAGCACGATATTGCAACGCTATGGCTTTGTATCTTCTTTCCGAAAAATCGCATATGGATAGTGTTAGACATTACTATTTAGAAGCGTTTAGCCTTGAAGATAAATGGGATAGTCTCACGAACCAGGTATCAATCTTTCTTAATTCATTCAAAATGGATCATACAAAATTAACCGATTCAATTAGGAATCCAACAAATATAGAGGATGCGTTATATAGAATTTTAGGGGATGACTTAAGACAAAACAACTGGAATGGTTTATTATCTGCATTTATTTGGAATAGAAAAATTTTTGCTCAATTGCTCAAAAGAATATATGAAAGGGATACAATAAGAAAAAACGCTATAGAATATTTGAAGAAACAGCAGTTTTCGCTTAATGAAAACACTGATTTCTCAACATTTGGACGGATCTGGGAAGATGCGAGGGAAAAAAGAAAAAGGGAATATGACACATGGTTCGCATCGACAAGAGCTTTGGGATTGTCAGAAAATATCGAAAGTCTAACAGACAAATTGTTTGAATCCTTGACATCTTTGAAAAAAGATTGGTTGCCACAATTAGACACATATCGACTTAACATGATTAAAACTGACATTTTTGATATATTAAAACTCTATTTGCAACAAAAGACTTTCGATGACAAAGAAAGGATTGTATATCAGGCAAAAAGTCAGATTGCTCAACTAATTACTGAAATTAAAAATTATCCGACCAAATTCTCATACGAAGGTTACATACCTCTTCTAGAAAAAATAGAGGTATTGCTGAACAAGTCGTTTAAGAAAGTATTGGAGTCAAGTACTCCCCGCATAATGGTTACATTGTTAGGTGAAACATCTGTAGTTGAACAAAATCGCGTTGTTCCAATACAGATATCCATAAAAAATGAAAGAGAATGTTCACCAATAACTCAAATAAAAATCAAAATAGTAGACGATGAGGATGTAAGTTTTGTTCATGGCGAATGCGAATCACCTGAATCGTTGAAGGGGGGAGAAGAAAGAATTTTTAAGATTCAGATCAAAGTTTCGAATCGTGTTTTAAAAGATAAAGCTACTGATATTAAAGTTCAATATGAATATCAGATAAGATATCAAGATGAGCCGATTATAAAAACAGAGTCATTAGCATTAAAACTATATTCAGAGGATGAATTTGAAAGAATCTCGAATCCCTATGCACCCGTCGCAGATAGTGGACCAGTTCATGATAAATCAATGTTCTTTGGAAGAAATGAGTTTATTAAAAACATCACTAACTCACTTCTTGAGTCTCGTTCTAAATGTGCAATTATTTATGGCCAAAAGCGTTCAGGAAAATCATCAGTATTATTTCATCTAAAGAACGAGCTTATTGAAACTGGTAAAACTTTTTGTATCGATTTTAGTCTTGGTTCTATTATAGAAAATTTAAATTCTGCCACATTTTTTTATAAAATCTTGAGTGAAATAGAGGATGGTTTGGATGAATTGAAGGATAAAGGAGAATCAGTGCCTTTATTTAAAATGCCATCATTCAATTCAATTGAAAAGAATCCTGCTATTATTTTTGATGAAGCAATCAAAAGATTTATTAAAGCTGCTAATAGTAATAAATCATGGGAAAAAAAGTTATTGATTATCCTCATTGACGAGTTCACTTATTTGTATACAGCTATTTTGAGAAAAAGCATATCTATTGATTTTATGAAAAGTTGGAAAGCGTTTATTGAAAAAGGCTATTATGCTACTGTATTAGTCGGGCAGGATGTAATGCCTAAATTCAAGAATCAATTTGCCAATGAATTTGGGGTTACTGAAGATAAACGTTTGACCTATTTATCTGAGGATGATGCAAAGAGACTGATTACAGAACCGATTTGGGATCATAAGAATAATGAATCTCGATATATTGGAAATGCAGTAAACACTATAATTGACTATACCTCTTCAAATCCATACTATATTCAAATATTTTGTTCTAGGCTTGTAGACTATATGAATAAAAATAAATTTGTAAAAGTCACCAAAGCTAACATAGATGAAGTAGCGAATACTTTTATAGAAGGCGGCGTATGTTTAACGCCAGACAAATTTGATAATTTATTAACTGCGGGAGATGCTGATGTTGAAGCGATTCCTCGGCAAGATACATACAATATACTTAGACAAATCGCAAATGGTTCAAGAAATATAGGCTTATGTCCAAGAGAAAATATCAAACTTGGAAATATAAAATATGAAAATAGGATATTAAAAGATCTAATTAATAGAGAAGTCATCACTATCCCTCAGGAAGGCTATTATAAAATACAAGTAAGGTTATTTAAAGAATGGTTGTTAAGACATTAAATATTAATGAAAATCCTCTTGCGGATTATGGCAACATAATTTGCGGTGATAGATTTGTAGGAAGAAAATCAGAAGTCGCTAAGATTCACAATAGGGTATTAGGTAAATCATCTGGAAATATATCTGTAATTGGCTTACCTAGAATTGGTAAGTCAAGTTTGGTTTGGCAAGCTCTCCTAGCAGATAGAGATGAAAACAAAAATTGTAAGACTTTCATCACTCGATTAGACCTCGGTGAATTCGATAATTCACATGATTTATTTTCAGCTATAGTTGCTTATGTTCATGACGAATTATATGAATATTTAGATGAGCCCTTAAAACTTAAGATCGAAAAAACCATTCTTGATATTAGTGATCAAAATATTCGCAACCAAGAAAAGAAAAGGAATATCCAAAAATTTTTTAAAATCGTTAAAGCAAATAAGTTCAAGATAATAATCATCCTTGATGAATTTGATCATATCAAGGCATTCTTTAAGCTTGAGGATTTTCAATTCTTACGTGAATTGTCAATTCATCCCGATACAAAAGTTGTATTTGTTACTATATCGAGGAGGACAATTCAAGAAATTGAACTTGAGAATGGAACGATATCGACCCTGGCTGGAGTTTTTTCAAATCTATTTTTAGCACCATTCAACTCCGCAGACTTGATAGACTATTGGGAAGTATTAGAGATTTTAGGTGTTGA
>WJKD01000177.1 GCA_014729315.1 Promethearchaeota archaeon
CATTTCGGCTACCACTGGGAGCACCACGAGTACCCGAATATCCCGTGGTGGCGGTTACCGGCGGTGCGTTCCGGCAAATCGTGAGCGGAGGGCTGAACCTGTCGAAGCTGTCGGCTGAGCCTGTCGAAGCCCGGAGTGCAGTCCCATTATGTACTGCGAGTGTGATATGTGATACGGGATTGGGGATACGGTGAAAATGACAGCCGTGAAACATAATTCGTCCTACTCGAAATAAATTTCAATTTTTCTGTAAAAAGAAAACGCAATTAATCGCTGCTACACGTTTATTGCATAAAATCGCATAGCTTAGTGAATATTCTATATATGCAAAAATTTTCTTGCTTTTTTACGAAAATTTTTTATATTGATTGCTGATGCCCCGGGGAGAAATATTTTCATTTCTAAAAACGCATTATATTACAAATTCTGAATAAGAGAAAAATATGTAACCTTGTTTATGTTCATAGTAGGCTCTTTAGATTTTCCAAAGTATTACATCGTATCATCTATGCATCATTCTAATACTGGAAGAATAAAATGAATCCAAATTGTTTCGTAATTCAACCATTTGACACGGGCAAATTTGATAAAAGATTTAATGATATCTTTGAACCCGCAATTAAAAGTGCTGGACTATTTCCATACAGAGTAGATAGAGATCCTTCTGTAAGAATTCCAGTTGAAGATATCGAAAAGAAAATTCATGAATCTAAAATTTGCTTTGCTGAAATAACAACGGACAATCCTAATGTTTGGTATGAATTAGGATATGCTTTTGCTTGTGGCAAAGATGTAGTCATGGTATGCTCTGATGAAAGAAGTGGCAAATTTCCATTTGACATTCAACATAAACAGATAATAAAATATAGTACAACTTCTAAAAGTGACTATGAGAACCTCGAGTCTGCAATAACAGAAAAAATAGGTGCATTTTTAAAAGTAAGTAAAACTATTGATACTTTGAATATAGCACCAGTAAAAGAACGTGAAGGTCTAAAAAGCCATGAAATAGCGATATTAATATTATTGATGGAAAATAGTCTCACTAGAGATGACTCTTATTCGTTACATCTATTAAAAGATGATATGAATAAAGCAGGATATACTGATATTGCCACGAGTATTGCAGTTAGAACGTTATCTGAAAAAAATATGATTGAAACATTTAAGGCAGTTGATGAATACCACAATAACGAAGAATATATTGCTAGCCGGCTTTTGTCAGCAGGAGAAAAATGGATATTGGAGAATCAAGATAAAATTGAATTTAGAATTAAAGAGCAAGACCATAACGAAGATGATTTGCCATTTTGAAAAATCAAATTACAACCTTTATTAAGTCATCATTTTATAACGATACTATAGAAATTTCAAAAAATTTCATTTTATGCAAATAAACAGCAATGATTTCATATTGAACAAATTAAAATCTGAGAAATCTTAGTGGATAGAGATTCAATCGAATATATGAAAACTGTTCTCAAATATAGCAAGAGTGATATAGAAGAACTTATTAATATAAAACTTAAGGTCGCTGGTCCTTATTTGGCTGTAATTTCGAACGGAATAGATGTATTTGGTGGTTTTTATTTTGGATTTAAAGATAACCACGGCAATAATAGTAAGAAACGTTCTTTTCGTTTTATGAGAGATATTATGGGATTAAACGAGTTTTTATCTGCCTTTTTATATATTGACGTAAGATGTGGGATAGTCCATCACGGTATTGCTAAAAAAAGTGTTGCTATATTTACAGATTACAACAGAATAGATAAAGGAGAATTTATTTATAAGGACGATGATCGAGTTTATATAAACGTTGTGGAATTTGCTTATAAGTATTTAGATACACTAGAAAAAATTGAAATTGATCTAAAAAACTTTAATAGCTTTCCAGTAGGAAATACCAACGGTACTAGAGTACCTGACTATGATATTAAAAATATTAAAAGTAATATAAATAGAAATTTGTGTGATTATTGGGGGAAAAGATGTAGACCACACAGCTATTATCCGTATTCACCTGAAGAAATTCCTATTGTAAGAGATAGTCCAAGTTTTTGATAATGGTATTTCTGTATTATTAAAGATTGTAATTAAAATTTGCGTGCCTGACAATGTGCTAGGCTGACTACCGAAATTCAAATTCGACATCTAAGAGAGTATTTACTATCTTTACATTAAATTTACTTTTATATTGAGTTTAGTTCTGTGTAGATTTCCGCCGCATAGAGGCTTACTAATAGTTGTAACACTTTAACCATAATAAAGGTGAAAATTGAAGCTAGCTAATTGGTTTAAAATTCTTTGGTGGATTTTCATATTAGTTTTATGTGGGATTCTATTGGGATTTAGAGTTGATGAAATAGTTGATGGGCAATCTGTTCCTGCTGATGTATTTATTTTTCTTATTTTCGTTGCTCTAATGTTGGTTCCAATATTTTCTGAAATCAGTTTTTTCGGCATAAAACTAAAAAAAGAAATTGAAGAATTAAAATCAAATCTCGATCTAAATTTTGGTGAATTGAAAAATGAAATTCACAATACCCAGACACAAACCCTTTTTCAAACAATCCAAACACTTGCCCCTCCACCTCCAGATAATAAATTGCCTGAGCTTGAAGAAGAAATTGAAAGAATCGTTAAAGAAAAGTTTTCTTATCGAGAAATAAAAGAAAAGAAAATATCCCCAATAGAAGTACCAGAAAACAACCTCATATTGTTTAAGACAAGATATAGCATTGAAATTGAGGTAAGTAGAATTTGGGAAGGTAGGTTTGGCAAAGAATACCCTATCGAAAAGAGACGATTACCTATTTTGCGAAAGATTCAAGATCTTGTAAAATATGAGATAGTCTCGCAAAATCTATATGGAGTTTTAAAAGAAATATTAGCAATCTGTAATTATGGTATACACGGAGAAAAAGTCTCTGATAGTCAGGTGTCTTTTGTATCTAAAAATTCTAAGGAAATTATTGATTATTTAAAAGATTTAAAATAGAGGGCTGCATCAAAAACCACTCCCGCTGCTTTCGACACAGCCCTCTCAAAAATCGACTCTCAATAAATTTATTCGCGCTCTTCCCTCATCTCCGCTGCCAGTGTTTTAATCTCTGTCAAATCCCGCTGCATTTCGCTCCAGCCGTACCAGAGGGCATAATCCGGGTTTGCGTGGAATGAGCCCTGGAACGTTCTCATGCGATGTTTGAGGAACATCAGAAACAGTCGCTGTTCGATTACTGTCGGGGCATCGTGAAATGTGAGCAGGTCGGGGAACGGATAGGCATAGTTTTCCGGTTTTGCCAGGATGCCATCTTTGTATAAATTGCCCACGATTTGCAGTCCCTGTGCCAGCAGCCGGTCTGCTTCCCGGATCATGTCATCGCCCTTTTCCAGCTCGGCTGTAGCGAAATTCAGGGAGTGGCACTGGTTGCAGATTTTGAGCATTTTATCCCGTTCTGCCTGCCAGGCTTCCTGTGTCAACCGGGCGAGGTCCACTGCTTTCACTGCTTCGAGGCGTTCGGTAGGATTTC
>WJKD01000178.1 GCA_014729315.1 Promethearchaeota archaeon
ATATAATTTCACCCAGAAATAGTCTTTGTCCCTTAGAAAGTTCAGATATTGCTTGTAATATTGCAAGAAGTGTTGCTTATTGACGGGCATTTGGTTGACCCATCGCTCGGGAAGAGGTGCCTTGAGTAAAAGCTTACGCACCCGCTTCGAAAGCCTTCCCGCTTGATCGTCTCTCAGCACAAGTTGATGGCGCAATTCAGGGGATTGGCGGGACTTTTTGAGTATCTCGTAAATCTTGCGAACCACGAACATTTTCATTTGGAGGTGTACGCTTCGGGTATTAGAAACGCCGGCGATGTTCTGTCCAACGGGTAATTCTGTCCTCGAATTCAAACCATTACGAGTCTCTGTCCTTTTATCGTTCAATTGAAGTGGTTCGGTGGAGTCGGGCGTTTCAAGGTCCTGACCGCAATACGGGCACACTCTAGGCGATTCTTCGTTTTCATGGACGTTGAATGGGCTACCACAACGGGGGCAGGTCGGGGGCATGGGTGTGAAAACTTATTTTTTTGTGATTTAGAGCACAAATGAATTGGTTCTATTTAAAGAAAAAGAGTCATAACAAATTTTATATTATTCGATTTTTTGATAATTGCACCCAAAAAGAGCTTTTTCCTTTCAAAGGAGAATCAGAATCTTGTATATCAAGTATAAACTGTTGTTTGCTAAATCAAAAAACCCCCAAAAACCCTAATTATCCTCAATTTTTCTTAACTCTTTAATGCTAAAAACTCAGCTACGCTCCTAACTACCTAATTGAGATTCGTTCTTATCCTCAGTCTTTTTTTTTGAGATTAATTAGATTCGCTTGGATAAGGTATAAACAATCCTAAGAATTTCTTTTGTCCACTTTAGAAATTATAGGATTTTAAAAACCTACGTAAAAATAAATTAGTGAGATGATGCACTCGGATAGACCTACTTCGCAGAACCACCACCCCGCCACCGACAAGGTTTATCTAGGGTGCCTCTATGAAATTAAAGTCTTCGTCGCGGTTGAGAAGAGATTAGGCGTAAAGCTACGGAAACGCGAGTTCCAAGTAGATTTAAGCGACTTATCCGTTCGAACAAAAGCAAAAGTTAAAAAACTTCTCAAGGTTCGCCAAATGGTCGAGCACGACGGGATTCTTCGCTTCTTAGCCGACGAAGTAGAGATTTCACTCGATGAGTTCCGTTCCCTGGTCCGCATCTACAAGCGCAAAAACCCCGCGCTTAAGCTGAAAGATTTTTTTTAATAATTAACAAAATTTTGAAGACCTTTCAAAAGGTACTGAAGACATATTAAGGAATCATTTGGATAATGAGGATTTCTTAATTAAGCTCAAATCAACCCTCGCTCCTAACTCCCCAATTAAGATAATTTTTCGCTTAAAAATATAAAAGAAAAGAAGAAATATTTGATTTTTATTCTATTTTTAGTTCAGCTTTCATAAGTTCAAGGAGATGATTTTAAGTTTTCTTTTGACCTAATTTTTTGCGTTTTTCTTTGTGAATCTCCAGCAATTCTATTTTCATCTCTTTCACAACTTTACCAGTCAGAGGATAAAATTTAATCCAGATGAGTACACCTAATAAGGCAACCAAGCCAGGGATAAGAGCTATACTTATATTGACCGCTAATCTCGCCATATCTAACCCTTGCGTTGCGACTAGTCCCTCAGCGCTCTCGATATAAATTAGACCAAAAGCTGCCATAACAGAGGGAGGAATTGCTAACGCAACGCTGATCATGGGTTTACTTAATAAGGGACCTATTCCCGCGTATAACCCCTCTCTTCTCTCTCCCGAAACTTTTAACTCGTCCCAATCAATAGTATCGCTTCTCATAGGATTATGGAAGATAAAATCTCCTGAAAACGCAAGCATAAAAATACTAAATCCGATTGAAACCAGGACCCAATTCAAGGTAAAACTCGCGAAAAAGATAAAAAAGAAACCGATGGCAAGAACGCCTTGAGAATAGGTTAACGCAGCTTTTGTCGAAATTTTATCCGCAATTTTCAATTCAATGTATACTGATATAAACAAACATAGTATCGGTCCTATCCAGAATAGGATAGGATTAAATCCTGGTAGAGTGTTCAAATACCACGTGAGATAGAAGGGTAAACTTACGATAAGTATATTAATAATAAATACCGAAACGCCGTCGTAAATAACATAAACGATAAAGGATTTGTTTTTAAACGCTAACTTTAAACTCTCAAACAATCCTGTTTGCTTTTCCGGTACATGTTCGGAGTGCTCGTTAACCACAGAACTTAAGATCAAATACGGTATAACTCCAAAAATCGCAAGTCCAATGACCAAAAACTGGAACGCTAATACTGATTCTGCGGTGGGATCAGCTAAGAAAATAACCGGTACAATAAAACCTATGAGAATCGCTGGTAAAGCAAATACGGAACATAATAGCTGCGTTTGCTCTCTTTCACGCTGATTTAGAGTCATTTGGGGCAACAAGGCAACATGAGCGCACAGAACGAGCGTGAACATTGTGTCATAAGCTAATTGCGTAACCATATACCAAATAAACATCCATACTTGAATGGTTAATTCTTGCTCACCGCGCCAAATTCCTGGTGGAAAAAATACTAACGCAAACGCTAAGCTAAAAATGGGGGCGCCAAACTTAATATAAGGCATATATCTTTGATACTCGCCTTTTTTCTTATTGTAATATCTAGTGTTATTTATTTTATTCCCGAAAATAGGATCATTAACCACATTCCATACCGCATACACAATTTGGGCTATGACGATCCACGTCCATTGTAAACCCATCCATGCATAATAAAAGCTCTGAATAACGCCCATTACGCTACCAAAAAATGTTCCTGGAAGATTAGCGAACGCATAGGCCAATTTTTCCTTGTAAGTAATTTTTTCTATTTCATCTAAGTCAATGTTTTTAGATTTAGTCAAATTGAATATCAGCTTTTTAATATTTTTGTGTAATAATATAACAAGAAATTTTGTTTTCTTATTTAAGCTTATCAAAAACTATAGTGAAATAAATAGGTAAATTTTATATTAAATTTCTTTATAATATTAACAAAATAAAGAGATTTTTTCCAAGGTGATTTTATGATTTCCCGAGTTCTCACGAAAATAAAATTTTTAGTAAAACAGAACTTATTTGCTTTTCTCATTATAGGATTATGGTTTTTGTGTAATTATGTCTACTTCTACTTGCTCACTTCAAGCTATTTTGAAAGCGTCTACATTCTTTTTTACTTCAAAGAAAACGACTCGTTATGGGGCACTTTCTACGCTAATTTTACTGAATTTATCATTTTTGGATTAATTTTTTCGCTGATTACAATAGATTTATTTAGAAAATACAATCCTGAAGAAACATGCAGAGACATTGCCCATAAGCTTGAGGATCACGCAATAATTATTGGATATAATCATCTAGGTCAGAGATTAGCGAATTTTTTCGACAAGATCGGCGTTAAGTTTGTTATTATAGAAAGCGAGAAAAAATATATTGAAGAATTGATTAACGACGAAAAACCCGTAATACACGATGATGTGCGGAAGATGGATACTTTAAATGACGCCAACATTCAAAAAGCACGAGCGGTGTACATCACCAGCGACAATTTGGAGGTTCTTTTGGTAGGATGTGCTCACATCAGAATGGTAAATAGATCGTGCAAACTTGTGTGTCGAGTATTTCACGACGATATTGCTGATTTAATAAGTACTACATATAAAGCAACTACAATTTCAACCTCGAAGTATGCCTCTAATAGATTAATCAATAAAATAGAATCTGAAAACTTTCAAAATCTCTTAATTATAGGTCTCAATCACATCTCTTATAGAATCTCAAAAAAATTGGAAAAATACTTCCCAAATATCCGTTTTCACATCATTGAAGAAGACGAAGAAATCATTGAAGACATTCTCCTAGAGAACCAGGAACATTTAATTATCGGAGATCCAAAAGACCGATCAATTCTAGAAAAAGTTGATATTCAAAAAATCGACTGTGTTATAAATGTCACCACTCAAGCAGTTCAAAGCACGCTATTAATTACCAAAAGAATACGAGAGCTAAATCCTAAATGCAAAATTATTACTCGACTCTTCTTAGATAGTATTGCAGAGATTCTGGAAAATCCCCCTTTTAATTCTCAGGTAATGTCGTCGTCTAAAGACACTTTAGATTACATGAAAAAAAAGCGATTACTAAATTTTTAATCTCAGAATTTCCCTATTTTTCTGAGGAAAATCCTTTTTTTGTTAAAAATAAATCAAACTCAGCCAATTTCTCATAATTCTGATCGTAAAAGATTACTTTTCGATTGTTTAATATGGAGGTCCTTTCGACTTTTATGTTAAGAGAAGTCCAAAAATTTGTGACTTTCCCTCCGCTTTGAACTTCAGAAATTTCTTCGCCTTTCTTTCGATGTACCAACTCGTTCACAATAACGATCTCGAGATCATATGTAATACTTAAGTAAAATAAAGTTCCCAGAATCAGGTTAAGTAGGTAATTGATGGAAGCGTTTTTTTCTTTTTTTTCCCTGATTATTTCAAGCTTGTAAAGATCTGTAATAGAGTCGATAACTATTAAAGAGATGCGGTTCTTTTGATTTTTTGAGCGTGTTATTACTAATTCTAAATTCATCAGTGCTTTTCTAAGGGAACGAAAATCGCTTATTGTTATAAGAGTGAACATTTCAGTAAATTTTTCCATCAAATCTCTTTTATCCGATCCCAGATATTGTTGAATTTTGTTCATGGGAAAATTAGGTTTAGTGTAAAAATAAAGAATCTTTCCTTTTTTCTCTTTAAAATGAGCTAATACGGTTTGAATCGCTAAGGTCGTTTTTCCAACTCCAAAATCACCCCAAATTGAAGTTAAACGAGACGAATCTAACCGATTTTTCATATCATGCGGAATTTTTGGAATTGGAAGATCCATAGTATAATTAAAATTTTATTTTTAATTATCTAAAATAGATTGAGAAATAATAAAAAAGTATTCGTTAAAACCAACGATTTAAATTTTTTCTATAGGTTGAACGAAAAGTTATCCCAAGTAAAAATTAAATACAAGATCCTTGAATTCAAAAAATCGTTGCCGGCTCTTCCCTCTCTAATTCTTACTACCGCCGAAGAGGCCAAAACGATGGATACACCAAACAAGGACTACATTCAAATCGTCAGTTATAAGAAAGGGGAGGACTTTGAGAAATTCTTTTTTAAAGTGTTAGCAGCATATCGTATAGGACATAGAAAATATAGAGAGATGATAGTTTCAATCGATCCAGGCACAAAGCACATTGGATTAGTAATCTTTCTTGACGATTTCTATCTCATATCCCATACTTTCCATAAAAAAAGAAAATTGATAAAAAAAATTAAAAGCTATAGAGAATATCTTCAAGAGGACGACGAAGATAAGTTTTTCATACAATTTAAAATAGGAATAGGGGTTCTATGGACTGCTTTAGAGTTGGTTGAATATTTTTTTAAAAATCTCCCGCAAGTAGGTAACATGAAATTTTCTTTGATAGACGAGTCTAAATCGTCAAAAATTAAACTTCGATACAACGATAAAAGACTGCCAAAGCACGAGACATCAGCCCTTGTTATAGCCTTTAGAAACGGAATTGAAGTGACGAGAAAGAATTATTTGAAGGTGTTTCACCAACTCAAATCAAAACAAATTACGCGAAGAGAACTTATTAAAGAAAGCAAAATTTGTAATTCTGGTACTTTTAATTATAAACTCAAGAAAATAGCAAAAAAAATTCTCGACGGTGACTTATCGCTTAGCGAGTCTTACGATATAATTAACGAAAATAAACAATTCTACTGACCTTTCTTTTATTAAAATTTTTAAGATTTTTTAATAATGTCGCTAGAAATAAAAGATTTCCTATACTATTAAATAGAAAGACACCAATTATTGATACACAAATGAAGAGAATTAAAAGCATTGATACGTTTAGGGGATTATCAATGCTGTGGATGTTCATGGGTCATCTTCAGCTTTGGTGGATCGTGGAACGAGATAGATGGATCTATTACTTGACTCTTTCGATTTTTGATGTAATTGGCGCTTCTGCTTTTTTATTTATCTCTGGTTTAAGCTTGATGATCTCATACAAGAAAAAAACTGAATATAATGAACACTCTAAGTCAGTTCGAAACGAATATTTATTCAGAACGGCCCTAATATTTACATTAGCGATTTTATATAATCTATTTATCGTAATTGCGACAAATAATCCATTACAACTTTGGACATGGTTTGTCTTATTGACAATTGCTGTTTCAATGTTATTAGCATATCCTATTTTAAAGTATTCGAAAATATTGCGTATTTTTATTGGAGTAACGGTCTGGGTAGTTAATTACTTCCTGTACGCTTATTTAAGCACGCATAAAGAAGTAAGTGCTTCGTGTGGGCTATTTTATTACATTTTATATAACACCCCTGATTTAGACCCAATCTTATCCTTCTTTCCATTTTTCTTATTTGGAACAGTGGTAGGAGATATTATTTACGATATCTATAAGCACGAAAATCATGTTATCAAAAGAATCGCGTTAAGAAAGAAACTTTTGGTACCGTCTCTAATCATCGGACCTGCTCTAGTTGCTTTCGGAGTGTGGTTTGGATTTCCACTCTTTTTTACGGCGAGGAGCTTTTCGTGGTTACCCTATACTTTAGGAATTATCCTCTGTTTATTGTCTTTATTCTTGTTCTTCGAAGAGTTTGTGTTTTATAATGTAAGAAAGAGTTATAAATTCTTATATTACTTTTCTTATTACTCATTAACTATTTTTCTCACGCATAATATTCTGTATTTTTTATTCTATCAACAGCTTACACTAATTCAGGCTTGGGTTTACATTTTTATCACAACACTTATGGTTGGTTTATTGTTTAGATTTGTATATATGAAATGGGGAAACACCTTATCCTTAAAGTATCAAATCGGAAGATTAAGTTATAATTTAGCACTTCTGGTGGAAAATGTTGAATTTCGCATCTGGTTCGAAAAATTCAAACTAAAGCTAATATCTAAATAAATATTTCTTATACTATGCCCATTGGGAGGATTAAAAGCATAGACATTTTTCGCGGTTTGTGCATGGGCTGGATGGTATTGATTCATTTAATCGATTGGTGGATAATCCCCCAAGATAGATGGGTGTTTTGGGCAGTAGTTTCGATATTTTCTCCTATAGGGGCGTCGGGATTTGTTTTTATTTCTGGTGTCAGCGTTTCGATTTATCATAGCAAAAGGATGCATAAAAGTAAAAATTCAGACGATTACAACCATAAAATAGCGAGGAACGAATATTTTTTCAGAGCTTTCTTTATATTAATTGTAGCTCTGATTTACAACCTCTTCATTGCGATTGGAATATCCAACCCGACTATGATATGGGCGTGGTTTATTCTACAAACAATTGGGTTTTCGTTGTTAATGGCGTGGCCTCTCCTAAAGACTTCAAAGATCTTTCGGTTATTGTTTGGTGCTGCTTTATGGGCGATTAATCAATATTTATTCTTCATCTTATCTCCCAACCAAAATCAATTAAGCATAGAAGGAGTATTGTTCCATTTATTATTTAATCCTGTGGATCAAGATCACATTTTTTCATTCTTTACATTTTTTCTTGTGGGAACTGTTATTGGGGATGTTATCCATGATATATACTTAATTGACAATAGTAGCGTAAAAAAAGCCTTTATTAGGAAGAAATTATTGTTTCCTTCAGTTTTAGCTGGAGTTCCATTAATTGTGATTGGGTTTTATTTTTTGCATTCGATCTTATTTACAGAACGAGCTTTAACGATGAAGATTGTTATATGGTGGAAAATTTATGTTTTAGGAATCCTACTAATTTTTATTTCAATTTTACTATATTTGGAAGTTTCTAACACATTTCAGACAAAAAAGAATTATAAATATTTACATTACTTTTCTTATTATTCTTTAACGTTTTATTTGGCACATAACGGGTTATACTTTCTTTTTCTCTATCAACTGAATGCGATTAACATTTGGATATTTATTTTTATTACATATGTGATATTAGGTTTTCTAATGCGTTTTTTATATAAAAAGTGGGGCCCCAATCTTTCGTTAAAAGTTCAAATAGGACGCTTAAGCTCGAGATTAGCTAAAAAAATGCATTATAAGAAATCTATAAATATGGATGAGTAGTTTTTATTTTATCTATATACCTTTATTAATTAGAATCAACAATGAAAGAAAGATTGGACTTAATTTTAGTTGAATTAAGATTTGTTGAAAGCAGAACGAAGGCCCAATGGCTAATTAGAAAAGGATATGTCACCGTTGATGGAAAAGTGATCAAAAAACCCAGTAAACATATTGACAACGCTTCAGAAATAAAGCTCAAATCTAAGTTTCCTTATGTGGGGAGGGGTGGCCTTAAATTAGAAGCAGCTTTAAATTATTTTAATATTAATGTAAAAGATAAAGTTTGCGTTGATATTGGTGCATCTGTTGGAGGATTTACCGATTGTTTGTTAAAACACGGAGCGAAAAAAGTATACGCTGTAGATATCGCTCATAATCTTTTACATCCTTCCTTAATTTGCGATAAAATGCACAACAGAGTAGTTCCAAAATTAGATGTTGATGCTCGAGAGCTCACGGATTTAGATATAGAAATTGATATCTGCACAATAGATGTCACCTTCGCATCATTAAAGACAATACTGCCTAACACGCCAAATTATTTAAAAGATAACGGAGATATTGTTGCCTTGGTCAAGCCTCTCTTCGAGACGGAATTTTATGAATTAAAAAAATACGAAATTATTGACGATCCCCAAACACTGCGACAAATTATAAGAGAATTAGTCGAGTGGAGTGTCGAACATAAATTTTATCCTTACGGACTTCTAAAGTCTCCTATTTTAGGTAAAGGTGGATCGATAGAATTTTTTTTATATTATCGAATAAACAAAGAAAGTGTGGATTTTAAACTAGAAAATAGGTTAAACGAACTACTTTGACCTTTCAACCTTAAAATTTA
>WJKD01000023.1 GCA_014729315.1 Promethearchaeota archaeon
CATATACGTAAGCTGCATTCCTATTGGCTGCATCTTCGTAATAATCTTCTTTAAATTTGCTTTGTTCATAACTTAGAAGAAGTCTTGGTTCATTAAGGCGTTGTTTGTCGTATTGGATATCATCCAGATAGAAAATAATGCTTTGTCCGTAATTCATAGCAGCACTAGTCGAAAAACCAAAACCCCCAATAATTGAGGAGAAAGCCATACCTTGTAAATCAAAAGTATACTTTGTCCAAGTTGTCGTTAATGTAATAGTCTTTTTTCTTTGTGCAGGATCTTTGTATGGTCCATCAGCCCCATTTGAATTGACACCTGCCATAAAAAAATCAACCTTTTCTCCGCCATTTTCACCTCTCGCATAAAATGATAGCGTGGTTGAACCAGATAAATTATAACCTGGCATTTGCCCCCAGTTATCTTCTAGATATTGCCAATAGATGCCAGCCCAGTTATTAACGCCAGCAGCGAATTCAATTTTAATGCACGTCAAACCCGAATAAGGTTTATCCAAAAAATCCCCCTTGTACCTTAGCGCATTAGTATCTCCCATCCAACCAGAAGGAAAGTATATATTTCCACCAGCGTCCTGTTCTGTATAGACATCTACAGTTTTATGATATTTATCCATAATATAGTATAAATATTGTAGAGCGCTATCTGCAGATGATATATGAATAACTTTTGCTGCTAAGTGATTATTTATGAATATAATATGTGCCCCCAAGATTACTATTATGAATGCTAATTTTTTCATATATTAATCCTTTCACAATTTTTCGTAGGTAATGAATTCTAATAGGATCATACTTCATCTAGCATTACCTCGCATACTACCTTCAAATAGAATCTCATCAAGATAAATTGTACAACCATTGGGATTTTGATTATAATTGGTAACCCAACAAAATCCGCCAATAACCATGCTCAGGTCTTTTCCAGTCAAATTGAGCGAAAATTTTTGCCAATCACTTGTCAAAGTAAGTACACCAGTCGATACAGGACCATAGGAATCAAAATAGTCCAGATTTACATCTTTAATTCCTCCCGTCTTGAACTTTGCTTTTTCACCCCCCTCTTTTCCTTTTACACTAAAGCTTAATTTTACAGTATCAAATCCAGATATTGAGTTTGAGAGGTCATAACCAGGGTAAAAACCCCAGTTATTGACTGGAAACTGCCAATAAATTCCACCCCAACGCCCAGAAGAAGGAGCATAAGTTATCCGAATACAGGACTCACCAGAAAAATGCTCATCAGTACATAATTCATCTATTATTTCTTTTGGATTGGTACCATTTGAATCTGCACCTGAATATTTTTCAAGTTCCCCCATCCAGCCGCTTGCATAAAAACTATTCAGCGGATCGCACCCGTCTTTATATACATATAAAGGCAATTCTTCCTCTTTAGGATCCACAACCCTTGGTGGTCTATTTATTCCAGTTTGTGCTGACTCTGGTACTAAATCTTTTAAATGTTGCTTAATTGTTCCATCTGATTGATAAATTCCCCAATGACTTCCAGCCTCTCCTTCAAATTTACTCTTCCATTGCTCATCAAATATTTCAAAGTAAAAATAGTTGATCTTATTACTTTCAGCCATCGAAATAAAATTTGATAGATAAAACTTTTGATTTTCTGCGCTGGGTGTAGCAGCTCCCTTTGCATCTCCTTCTGATGGCCAACCAGTCTCGCCAATAATCATTTCTTTGTCTGGGTACATTGCTTTCAATTCATTCCACTTAGCTAACACGTAGTTAATTGCATCCCCAATCGCAATACCGTCCCAGTATGGATAAATATGAACAAATAGAATATCGACAGCTTGTGCTAATTGAGGGTGATCCAGCCAGTCTTTCCATATCTCAGCAGTACCGACACGAAGATTTGTTGCGCTTTTTACTTCTGAAATAAAATCAAGTAATTGTTGTTCAGAAATATCCTTTCTTAGTAAAACTTCATTACCGACAATCAAACCTTCCACATGGCTTAAATTCTGGTTTGCTATATTTATCAAATTATTTATTTGTCTTCTATTCTCACATTCATATTTTGAAATCCAAGCTCCGGGATAACAATCAATTCCATACTGTTGACAAAGGGAAGGTATTTGTTCTAAATTATCTGTAGCTCCGTAAGTTCGAATGGAGACTGCTAAATTTTTTATAAAAGCAACATCTTCAGAAAGCTCGCTGCTAGTAGGTTGAATACCAAAGTCTGGATTTTCATTGTCCCGGTGGGGTCCATAGCACAATCCTTCGAACTTATTATCTCCATTTCCATTAGGTTTATTAGGTGATTTCTCACAACAATTTAAGCATAAAAGATGAAAAGAGAGTACAAGCAATATTGTAAATCGATTAATATAAAAACTACTTCTCATGATTTCTCCTTTCGTGATTGAACTTTAAAGATTTAAGAAAGCTATCGAATGCGTAAAATACACATGAAATGATGGAGTTATTTCATCTGAGCGTTCTACTGAAATGGAATTACCAAAGTCCTTTTGATACTCTTTATAAGTCAACAGAATTTTTACACCTAATTTCATTGATTCCTTAAAAACATTCTCTAAACCAACTCCTAAAAAATAATTCGTCTCTTTTATTTTGCCTATATTAATTTGTTCCTGAATTTGCCTCTCATTAAATCGATGCCATCCTTTAGCTGCCTCTACTGATATTTTTTTTGGTAGCAACAAGTTTGTTCCTCCTAAAAACTCTAAGATTATATCCTTGTTTTTACTTAAGTTTCGAATTGGATAAGCAAGATAGATTGGTATGGAAAAGCTACTCCTGCTAAAAAGTGAACGATTTTTCGATTTTAAAGAATAAAAAATCAGCGCATCTCCGCCAGATGCTCCTTCTTTGATGTAACTCTTTCTAAAATAATTTTCATTTTCTATGATATCGGATTCATTCAATTGTGATGTTTGAATTTCGATATGTAGCAATCCCCAAAAACTTATTTTCGCAGCCAGGTTGATTCTGTGTTTAAGTGAGAGTTGTGGATTATTATGGACAATAAGATAATTATCAGGATTATTAGGATCTAGAATATCATCTGGACGATATTTAACATCGTCTGGGTGTGGAGGAGTTGTTCTAATATCTTTAGACAAATTGCTTAAGTGTAAATTATCACCAAATTGATAACCAAACACCAAACCTATACTTATATATTTTTTTTTACAAATTTTTTTTGCCAATTTATCTATCTTATCTACAAAATTAGTTTTTTGTGTTGCTTGAAAAGCAATTCGTTCGTCTATAATAATTAGCTTGCTTATTAAACAGATAGCTTTCGCCTTAAATTCTATAATATCACTTCCCTCACAATCGATTTTTGTTATTATAATAGTCCTTGCTCTTTTAGCAATTGTATCTAGCAATTTATCGATCACTTCGGCAGGATCATCATTATATCTTATCACTTCTGAAATGCTCTTTAAACCTGAATTGGGCAGGAAAGTTATATCACAACTTTTGTTCAAGCTATACTGTAAATCTTCAGGATACTTTTCTATGTAGTTTTTGTGATAAAGTGTTTCAAGGATAATCTTAATATCTTCATCTATGCCTTGTGCAATTTCTGCTTTAGGAAGCATTAAAATTGGGGAAGTGATAGAATCAATTGAACTAGCAAAGCTATTATTTAATATCAAGCTACAAGTAATACCTAAACAGAATAGGTAAGTCAGTGATTTCATGATTATTTATCCTTTTTATTTTTTCAAACTAAAATCGGATTTTTCTATAATTATTTCGTCAGTCGCTTTTTTCACATTAATCGTATCTACATATTCCCAAGTTCTATTTGCTTTATCATTGTATTGAACCTTTAATTGATGTATTCCTTCAAAAACATTTATGACAAAATTTTGTTTAATCGCATGTCCTACTAATTCTCCGTCTATGAAAACTTTAAACTGCGGCGTTTGGAATGTAAAGCCATAGATATTAATTCTAACCTGTGTTGTATCATGGAGTATTTTTTCTACGAATTTTTTACTTGATTCTGTCTCGTTAATTTGTTTGTTCAAATTATCTATTTTCAATTCCATTCGCTTAATTTCTTTCGAATCTATATGGCTTTTTGCTTTTTCTTTTTCTACCTGGCGTGTTAAAGAATCAAGGATTGCTTTTTGGCGTTTTTTGTTTTTTTGTAGTTCATTCCTGTACTGGAGCACTATTTCTTGAAATTTATTTTTAGCTTGGTTTAGTTCGAAATAAGCGTACTCACGTTTTGCGTTTGCAAGCTCTGTCTTGTACTCCGCTAATTGATTACTCGTTTGAGTTAGTGGAATTATTATTGATGTCACTGAAGCTACAATCAATATAGTTGCTATGAATAGGCCAATTATTTTTAATACCAAATTGCTGAAATACCATTTTGAATTCAAGCGTTTTTCAATTTCTCTCCGCTCTTTATCAAGTTTATTAGTTTCAGCTTTTATTTTACAAATTTCCATTTGGAGACGTTCGATTTCGAGGTCATCAAGAGTTTTATTTTCTTGTTTGGACATATTTCCCTCGGCATTCTGACTTAATGAAAATATCATTTATATGAACGAGTTGTATAATTATTATCTTCATATCATTAAATCAAATTTTTACGAGATTCAATTATATTTTAAAATATACATAAGGCTAGAAACAAAAGTCATTCTATAAATTGATTCGATTCGTCAACATTGTACGCAGATAAAATAATCGGCAGCATGATCAGAATAGGTTTTATTGAGCAGTTATCGGATTCGGTATGTAGGCTCGATCTTCAGCAATCGCAATATTGGCTACAAATATAATTTATTTTAAAATACATAAATAATATTAAAATGTCAAGTTAATAATTTGATAACCTGACTTGATAATGTGGCACCAAATGAGTTGGATTAAAGAGACCGTGATGAGGGAGAATGCAATCACAAACCTAACTATCTCGAAGGTATCAGTTATGAGCCAAATCTCGCAGAAACCGATGTGACCGAGTCGGATATGGTCGGATTGACCTCATTTTTGTTATTTCGTGTACCAAATCACACACCGCCATATACCAGGTGGTTCCGAAATGATCGCTCCATGTGGGAGATCATCGGCAAGGATACATTGTTGGAAAGCTACGAATGGCAGGATAATTTGATCGAAGTTTTTGCATCGGGTCCGTTCCCGCTGTTCCAGGGAAGAACCGAGCGGATTTCCATGTCCGAACTTCATTCGTACGATCCTGTGGAA
>WJKD01000179.1 GCA_014729315.1 Promethearchaeota archaeon
CGGACTTCACAATCCAGATTTTAACATAATTCATTCAGATAGCTATTATATTCTTTCGATAAAGATCTTAGAAAAAATCTTCATCTTGCTTACGGAAGATCTTGTTGATATTAAAGAAATATTCCGTGTAATTAACGAATCTACACTACCCGAATAGAATCTTATGATAAATAGAGATTAACCATCCTTTATTTTAAGATTAGTTCACACAAAATAATTTATTAGATTTTGAGTTTTTAATAAGATATCTTTATATTCTCAACCCTATTAATCGTTGATTTAAATGAAAGCCGAAATAAAAGGAGTATTTTTTGATCTTTACGGAACATTGCTCGTATACAACGATATGGAGAGAGCTTGGTCAGATTGGTTAAGCACATTTTATGGTTGTGTTAGAAAGCACGGTTTAAATCTTTCTATTAAAGAATTTTCAGAAAAATGCGATGGCTTCTTTAGTGAGCCAGAACCATCAATTGAAAACCAAAAATTAACTGTTTTTGAGCGTAGAATAGAGCGACTGTGCATCGATTTAGGGTTAAGTCTATCCTTTGAAGATTACAATAATATTGCATTTTCATGCGTAAGATCGTGGCAGAAGTATGTTTCATTAGACCCACATGCAATTTTGGTTTTAAAGAAAATAGGAAAAGATAAAAAATTGGCTTTAATAACCAATTTTGATTTTCCACCGCAAGTATATTCCATTCTACGAGAAACGGGTCTATTTCCTTTATTTGATTATATTGTAGTTTCAGCAGAAATAGGATATAAAAAACCCGATTCGAGAATATTTGAATTGGCATTAACTTCTACTAGATTAAAGGCAAACGAGGTTATTTTTATAGGTGATTCTCCGGAAGATATTGAAGGTGCTTTATCGACAGACATAACACCCGTTCTGATTAAGAGAAATAATAAGTACAAGAATGGAATTCTCGTCGATTACGATCACGAAGGAAAGAAAGAAGAATATAGAATTTTGAGTCACGATATCGAAAATATCAAGATAATATCAGACTTACGAGAAATTCTTAAACTTTTAATTTAATCCATTGTATTTACTGAGAAAAAAGAGTGTACAAAAGTAGTTCTAATTTTTATCCTTAAATTATTATATTTCAGTTAATTCTGAATTGTAAAACGAATATATCTTATTGATCGAAGATTAAAAAATGAAATATAAAAAAAACCAATACACAGAAGGATTTTCAGTCTGTGGATTAATAATAGGAGGGGCTTTTTTAACTGCTGGAGCCTTTTTGTTAAGAGAATCGTTTCCTTGGTTTATCCCCGGTCTTGTTTTTCTTGGAGTGGGAATTACCATTATAGTAAGCCAAATTCGAGCAGTAGTAAATAGAAGTAAATTAAGAAGAGTCGTGAAAAATGAATTTGAGACAAACGCAGAAGTATCAGTTGAAGATATTAGTAAATCAACGGGCATCTCAAAAAAAGACGTGCAAGCTATAATATTAGACTTAAAAGCAGAAGGCTCCTTAAAAGGCGCATTTTCACCAAAGAGTGGTAAGATGGAGACTAAATCCGTCGAGAAAATCCCAACTCAAAATATTACCTATTGTCCTAATTGCGGTTCAAACATTAAACAACCAGATGCGGAATATTGCGAATATTGCGGAGCTAAATTATAGAATGTATAACACCTTAAGAACACGCGTTTATTATAATAAATAACCTTTTTAATTTCTTAACCTTACTTTACGTATTAATCAATAGCAAATAAAAACAGAAGTGTGTTATCAAATGGGTAATTGGGAATTTCCACAACCAGGAAAAATAGAAAGCGCTGACCCAAAATTATATTTACAAAACATGAACATGAAAGAAATCGAACAGCGCTTAGCAGTCAACGACTTAATTATTCTCGTTGTTGGCAGCGTTGAAAACCACGGACCTTCGTGTCCTTTAGGACAAGACACTTATCAATGCACAAGAATGGCCGAAATCATTGCCGAAAAAACAGGATGTACTTTAGCACCTCCCGTATTTTACGGTTCTCACCCCTTCCATCACATAGGAATGCCGGGAACGATAGTCATCCCGGAAGATATTTTTAACGGACAATTAAGGGCTATTATGGCGGGACTTTGGAATATGGGATTTAGAAAAATAATCATTTTTAATAATCACGGACAAGAATACGTAATACCGACGGCAATCCACCAATTTGCCAAAAAGTATCAAGTTCCGGCTATTTTACTAAATTATAATTGGTATCATGGAATATCCGAATTAATAAGAGGAAAAGATGTGGGGAATCAAGAAAGCGACTTTGATACTACTTTTATTCACGCCGACGAAGTAGAGACTTCTTTTGCGATGGCACTCTTTCCAGAACTGGTAAGTGAGCAGGATAGGCAAGACACTCAACCAAGAGGGTTCTTAGATTCTAAATTTTTTGACAAAGCTGGCAATTGCTTGCACCGACCTATTGCGTGGTATGGTGCCGTAGGGGCGGGACCTGTAGAGTTCTCGGCTTATCCCGAAGGATGCGTCGGATGTCAAACAAAAGCGTCTGCGAAGAAAGCTAAAAAATCTATTAACAAAATCTTAGATACCTTCGAAGAGATGGTGAACATGATTTTAGAAAAATATCCACCCGGAAAATTACCGGATTGGAAAGAAATGACTCAAAAGTTCTCTGAGGAAGAAATGGAATTATTGCTTAAGGGTCCGCTCAAAGGAGGGAAACATATCTATACGGTTTGTTATCCTCCCTAATTTTTTATTTATTCAAAATAGACTTAATGATAAGTTTACTCAACATTAAAAATAAGATAAAAGCAATTAATTAACTCGTAATTATTTTTTCTTAATACCGATTTTTTGTTTAACTTCCTTCAGATATTTATGGTATTGATTTAATCTCTTTAGTTCTTCGGTTAACCTGGCTCGCAATTCCATGATGACTTCGTGCAAATAGCTAACAACTTCACTTTCGAATGGTTTGAAAACGCTTATAGCACCGTCAAAATTTTCGACTGCCTTGTGATATCCATCTCTAAATTTAGTGTTCACTTCAGATAAAACATCCGAGATTTCCAAGGTGGGTTTGGTAGATATAAACGCCATGAAATAATTTGTTCCTTCGAGAATTCTCCTGTGGATCTCTTCGTCCTTTACGACAGTGCTATAATCGGTTTGGTTGTTAAAAATCGGCTGATACTCTTGAGACGTTCCAGTTGTTTCCCTACTGAAATTACGAATGGCAGTTAAGAAACCTCCGATAAGTGCTGAGTCTCTGATTGCGCCTTTCCCAATGAGACTTTCGTCGTAATCGCTTAGCACTTTTTCAAATCGAAAGTCCGTAATTTCGACCATCGTTACCCCTTGCTCTGAATGGACGATTAATATCCAATAAATAGAGGCAATTTCGGCGATTTGGGACTTAATTAATTCTATTTCATTTTCCTTAGAGGATATCTGAGCCTTTAAAGCAACGAGCTCGCTCTCTAATTCTCTTTGCGCTTTCATTCTATAACGGGAATAAATCATATAAGCAGAGAAAAGACTTGCGGCGATAATCGTCAATATGAGTAATAGAATCCATAGCCAGGGATCTCCTGCGACTTCTCCGCCGTCATCGTCGTCATCGTCAACCGCGGGAATAATTGGAACTTGTGAATCGATTTGAAAGGATTCTCCCGCAGTATAGAAGGGACTGACGAGAGTATAATTCAATGTATGACTTCCTTGACCTAATTTTAAATAGACCCAGCCCGTAGAATTAGAAACGAGATTGAAGGATCTATAGAGCTGTCCGTCAAGATAAAATTCTAAGGTCATGTTTTCTCGATTACCGGTAAAGTTAGCATTTTCCAAATTCCACGAAATGTTCGTAAATTCGTTTGAGTTAATAGTTTTGTCAAAATCCACCTTCAGATCCAAATCTTTTTTCACCACTTTTACACCTTCAATACTAACATTTCCTTCGTAGTAATCAGAAATAATAGATAAGTTTAAGACATAATCACCTGGGATGGAAGTATTCGACATTATATCAGAAAGAGGAAACGACTGGACAACCTTTTGAAGTAATAATGTTTCGTCTAAAATGCCATTTTCGAAGATATCTATACTAATATTGACTGGTACTCTTAGGAAGTTCTCATAGACCGGATAAAACACATGTAAGTTAATAGATATTGAAAATGGTTCTTCAATAGTAAATATCTTATCACTCGGTGTTACAATTGTTTGTATATATACTTCTTTTTTAAAAATTGTCACTTCTGTTTTATAAAAAGTTGAGGAATATCCGTTTTTAAATGCTGTGAAGGATATATTATATGTTCCCGGGGGAATTAAAAATTCACTCAAATCAATAAGCTGGAAATATAATTTTGTATTATAAATAATACCAGTTTCATTTATTGGAAGGATACTCTCCTCAAGTTCTCCTGAAATACCTTCAACGCCTTCTATTTCATAAGA